>NZ_JAYLLN010000048.1:0-22206 GCF_037126265.1 Sphingobacterium tenebrionis | reverse complement strand
GCACTATACGATAGTCCGGTCAAACTGCAGAATGGTCAATGAACTAAGTTACTAAATGTCATCACCTTCCGATAAATTTAGTTCAAATTTTTAATTCTCAGGATGACAAAGTTCAAAGATTGCTTCGTCGTGCCTCCTCGCAATGACGGTATGAACTCCTCGCAATTACGAGGAAGTGGCATCCAAGGCCGAGAATCTTACTTCAACATCAACCCCACCGTAATATGAATACTCTGGTGTTGAAAATCCTTGTTAAAAATATTCTTAGTCAACTGCTGATACCCATAAGTCAACGCTGCTGTAAATTTCGTTCTGGAATACCCATCGTGCAAATAAAAGAAGCCCGCTTTAAAAAGCGCACCTTTATCATATGCAGGGCCAATGGCTGGTGCATATCCTGCATTAGCCATCAAACCGATCCTCGAAACATCATTAAAACTTCCGATCGGCAAGCGGCCATCTATAAATATCGGAAAGGTATTGAATTCATATTTATAAACTTTCTGATTCGCCTCATGTGGATCATTTGTCTGGTAATCTCCTTGAAATTTCTCGTTACCAATCCCCAATCCCACATAAGCTCTTTCATTGAAATTCTTTCCGAAAATAAAATGGAGGTGATATCCGTTGAATGCTCCTTTATAACCCTCATTGGCAAATCCTAAATTTGCCCCACCCTGGAAAATCGTATATCCAGAAGATTGTGCAAACGTAAAATGAACAAAGAAAAATAATAGGATAGTAAGAATTAAATGACGCATAAAAATATATTCTGTATTAATAAATTTGGTTTTACTTCAAGTTTGGTTTTAGTTCAAGATCTTAAAGATCAATTCCGACAACAGATCTCCGCTATTGGTCAATGGCCCTACATGCATACCCTTAGATTTCAGATCAAATTCCTTGATCAGATGGATAATCTCAAAAGTCTTTCTGCGATTAAAATTTCGCGCTGCCAGTTCATATTCCTTCACAAAGAAAGGATGAACTCCTAATGCCTTTGCTGCTGCTGCAGAGTTTTTTTCCGGAAGATAATGGTATTTCAATATTTTGGTAAAGTAGGTTCCCAATGTTCCGATCACCACCGGCATCGGGTTTGACTTCGGATTGGCCGCAAAATATTCCACGATCTGAAATGCTTTGAACGAATTCCGTTTTGCTAAGGCGGTATTCAGTTCAAAGGAATTGAAGTCCTTACTTATACCGATATTGCGTTCAATATCCGCTGCTCCAATCTCTCGATCTGCAGGAACATTCAGCATCAATTTCTCGATCTCATTTGCCACCTTAGAAAGATCGGTTCCCAAATATTCCGCCATCATGGCTGCAGCCTGTGGATGTATCTTTCGGTTAGCAGCAGTTAACTGTTCATTGATCCATCCCGCTACTTTATCATCATACAATTTGGCTGATTCCAAGACCACACCAGCTTTTTCAAAAAGCTTATACGCCTTCTTGCGCTTATCAAATTTGCTGTATTTATGGGCAAATACGAGCACAGTAGATGGGGTAGGTTGTTCCAGGTATTTCTGAAGCAATTCATCATCCTTCCATTTCAGGTTCTGTGCTTCCTTGACCACGATAACCTGATGATCACTCATCATCGGATAGCGCTTGGCCATGCTGATAATACTGCTGAAATCTGCATCCTTTCCATAGACCACCGTTTGGTCAAATCCTTTCTGGGCTTCATCCAGCACCTGATGTTCGATCGCATCCGAAATTAGGTCAATAAAATAAGGTTCCTCCCCATGCAGGAGGTAAACCGGACTTAATTTCTTTTTCTTGATATCGGATAAAATGGATTGGGTATTCATGCTTTACGAAAGTACGGATTTTGAGGCAATTTCCCAGATTTGGATTCGCTTGATATTTTCTTAATTTTGTAAATGTTTACACCGGTACCCTTAAATTTACCTACTTTTCCGGCGAAGATCAGCAAGAAAGCAGAACAGTATTTTATTTTTGACCAGTTGCGGAAAAAACACCTGGTATTGACGCCTGAAGAATGGGTGAGGCAACATTGGGTAAGCCATCTGCATCAGCAATACCGGTATCCCATGTCGCTAATGCATATCGAAGGCGGGTTGAAGCTGCATTCTTTGCAGAAAAGGCATGACCTGGTGATCTACAACCGATTGGGACAACGTATCCTTTTGGCAGAAT
The DNA here is from genome assembly GCF_037126265.1 of Sphingobacterium tenebrionis. NCBI lineage: Bacteria > Pseudomonadati > Bacteroidota > Sphingobacteriia > Sphingobacteriales > Sphingobacteriaceae > Sphingobacterium > Sphingobacterium tenebrionis. The sequence continues at coordinate 20,040 of NZ_JAYLLN010000048.1, read as the reverse complement.
TTAAAGCACCGACTGTCAAAATTACCGAAAACACCTTCCATCAAATCGCAAATTACAACTCCCAATACAAAATCCCCTTACTTTTAGTCAGTAATGGAATTGAGCATTATTATTGTAGCATAAATTTCGAAGATGGGAGTTATCATTTTCTGCAGGATTTGCCATCTTTTGAATAGGCAATCGTAAAAATTAAAATAAATATTATATTAGTAACATAATCTTTAGGAGAACAGATGGATATCAAAAAAGACGAATTCAGAAAATATGCGATCAAGCACCATAGAATAGGCTCACTACATGTCGATGGCTATATTTCTAGGTTACAGCAACAGATTCCAAGTAATTTAACACCATACATTATCGAGGAACGTCAGCTAAATGTGGCACAGATGGATGTGTTTTCACGTTTGATGATGGACCGTATCATCTTTTTAGGAGATGGAATCAACGACCAGGTAGCGAACATTGTTCAAGCTCAGTTGTTATTCTTACAATCGACTGATGCACAGCGTGATATTCAGATCTACATCAATTCTCCAGGTGGAAGTGTTTATGCGGGTTTGGGAATCTATGATACCATGCAATATATCAGCCCAGATGTAGCAACCATCTGTACCGGTATGGCAGCTTCCATGGGAGCGGTATTATTGGTCGCTGGAGCGAAAGGAAAACGTGCTGCTTTAAGGCATTCACGTGTGATGATTCACCAACCTTCGGGTGGTGCGCAAGGGGTGGCTTCTGATATGGAGATCAACCTTCGTGAAATGTTGAAATTGAAAGAAGAATTATATACGATCATTGCTGATCACTCTGGCCAGACTTACGAATGGGTAGAGAAGTCCTCTGACCGTGATTATTGGATGCGTGCCGAAGAAGCCAAAGCGTTTGGTATGATTGATGAGGTATTGCTTCCTAAAAAAGAAACAAAATAACAATGGGTAAATCGAACAATAGAGATATACATTGCTCATTTTGCGGCATCAGTAAGAATGAGGCGCAAATGCTTATTGCGGGTGATGGTGCGCATATCTGCGACAGATGTGTGCAACAGGCGGGTGAGATTTTGGCTGAAGAGCTTAAGCAACGCAAGAATAAATCTATTCAGACTGCTTTAAAACTAATACGTCCTATTGAAATCAAGGAGCACTTGGATCAATACGTTATTGGTCAGGATGATGCGAAGAAAGTGATTTCCGTAGCGGTGTATAACCATTACAAACGCTTGAACCAACGTGTGGAAACCGATGAGACGGAGATTGAAAAATCAAACTTGATCATTGTTGGAGAGACGGGTACCGGTAAGACCTTATTGGCAAAAACGGTGGCGAAGATCCTGAACGTTCCTTTCTGTATCGTGGATGCAACGGTATTGACCGAAGCTGGATATGTGGGAGAGGACGTGGAAAGTATTTTGACCCGTTTGTTACAAGCTGCCGATTACGATGTTGCAGCAGCGGAACGCGGCATCATCTACATTGACGAGATCGATAAGATTGCGCGTAAGAGCGATAATCCATCCATCACGAGAGATGTTTCGGGTGAAGGTGTTCAACAGGCATTATTGAAGATCTTGGAAGGAACGAATGTGAATGTACCACCTCAGGGCGGTCGTAAGCATCCGGACCAAAAAATGATTTCCGTAAATACCAGCAACATCTTGTTTATCTGTGGTGGTGCATTCGATGGCATCCAGAAAAAAATTGCCAACAGATTGCGTACGCAGACTGTAGGTTATAAAATGAAGGATGAAGATCAGGAAATCGATCTGAACAACCTGTATAAATACATCACGCCTCAAGATCTGAAGAACTTTGGATTGATTCCGGAGCTGATCGGACGTTTACCGGTGTTAACACACTTGAATCCTTTGGATAAAGAAACTTTATTGAATATATTGACCAAACCAAAGAACGCTTTGGTAAAGCAATATGTTAAATTGTTTGATTACGAAGGGGTAAAATTAAGTTTTGAACCTGAAGTATTCGACTTTATCGTGGAGAAGGCTTGGGAATTCAAATTAGGTGCCCGTGGTCTGCGCAGTATCTGCGAAGCCATTATGTTGGATGCCATGTTTGAAATACCATCCACGAAGGATGATATCGAAGACAACAGCTTACTGATTACGCTGGATTATGCGAAGAATAAATTTGCAAAAACAGATTTCAAGAAGCTTCAAGTTGCATAATATCTAAACCCTCGCCTGCCAGCGAGGGTTTTTTGTACCCAATCTATTTATTTAAATTAATTGAACATGACGAAGAAAATTAAAGAAGTAGACTCCCCGGTGACTCCGGGATTAAAGAGCAAAGAAGATATCGTAAATAATTGGTTGCCACGTTATACGGGAAGACCGTTGGATGAATTCGGGGAATATATCCTATTGACCAATTTCAGTAATTATGTGAAACTATTCTCGCAGATGCATGATGATGCACCGATCTTAGGTGAAGATAAACCCATGCTTTCCTGCACAGCGGAAGGGATCACGATTATCAATTTTGGGATGGGAAGTCCCATGGCTGCCACCATTATGGATCTTTTATCCGCTCTAAAACCTAAGGCAGTCCTATTTTTAGGAAAGACTGGAGGCCTGAAGAAAAAGATAGGGGTAGGAGAGTTGATCCTACCGATCGCGGCAATTCGCGGGGAAGGAACATCCAATGATTATTTTCCACCTGAAGTTCCGTCACTACCGGCCTTTGCTATGCAGAAAGCCATTTCAACAACTATCAGGGACCATTCTAGAGATTATTGGACCGGAACGGTTTATACCACCAACAGAAGGGTGTGGGAACATGATAAACAGTTCAAGAAATACCTGAAAACTATTCGAGCCATGGCGGTGGATATGGAGACTGCGACCATCTTTTCGGTTGGTTTTGCCAATAAGATACCTACCGGAGCCTTGCTATTGGTGTCAGACCAACCGATGGTTCCAGAGGGGGTAAAAACAGATGCTTCGGACGTAACGGTTACCAAATCTTATGTGGAAACCCACTTGAAGATCGGTATCGATGCGTTGAAACAGCTCATCAATAATGGCTTGACCGTGAAGCACCTGAAGTTCTAATTTCGGCGCTAGACCGCATGATTTCTAAAAATTGGCTACTTTTGTGCTAAACAAACAGAACAGAAACATCTATGTGGTATAATAATATCCTTGAAACCATTGGGAATACCCCTTTGGTCAAGCTCAATACGGTTACAAAAAAATTAAAGGGTACCATTCTAGCCAAAATCGAAACGACCAATCCTGGGAACTCGATCAAGGATAGAATGGCCTTAAAAATGATCGAGGACGCGGAAGCTTCCGGCCTTTTGAAACCTGGAGGAACGATCATCGAAGGGACCTCAGGAAATACAGGTATGGGATTGGCCATGGCCGCTGTTGTAAAGGGGTACCGCTGTATTTTTACCACCACTGATAAACAATCCAAAGAAAAGATAGATGCGCTCCGTGCCTTTGGTGCCGAAGTGATCGTATGTCCCACCAACGTTGATCCGGAGGATCCTCGTTCCTATTATTCGGTATCCAGTAGGTTGGAGAAGGAAGTTCCAAACGCTTGGAAAGCCAACCAGTACGATAACCTTTCGAATAGCAAAGCGCATTACGAACAGACAGGCCCTGAAATCTGGGAACAGACGGAAGGGAAGATCACGCACTTAGTAGTGGGCGTAGGCACGGGAGGAACCATCTCTGGAACGGCTAAATACCTGCGGGAAAAGAATCCGGATATCAAGGTCTGGGGGATCGATACGTTCGGTTCCGTATTTAAAAAATACAAAGAGACCGGGATCTTTGATAAAAATGAAATCTATCCCTATATCACCGAAGGGATAGGTGAGGACTTTTTACCTCAGAACGTAGATTTTAGTCAGATCGATCTTTTTGAGAAGGTTACGGATAAGGATGCTGCGCTGATGACAAGGGATCTTGCTCGTAAAGAGGGGATTTTCGCAGGAAACTCGGCAGGTGCTGCCGTGGCGGGTTTGTTACAATTGGGGGATTCGTTAAAAGAAGATGATGTGGTCGTGGTGATCTTCCATGATCATGGTTCTCGTTATATGGTTAAAATGTATAATGAGGATTGGTTGCGCGAGAGGGGCTTTCTGAAAGATGAAAAACTAACGGCAAAAACCATCTTGAAAAGACGTGGTCAACAGGACATTGTTACGGCAGATGTGAACCAATCGGTTCTGGAAACCTTCAACATCATGAAATCGTTGAACATCTCCCAAATACCACTTACCCAACAAGGTATGGTGATCGGGAAGGTGACGGAATCGGATATTCTCTCCGCACTTTTAGAAAATCCGACCTTAAAATCATCTCCGGTGGAAGGAATCTCTACCAAACCGTTTCCTTTTGTGGATATCAACGCTTCAATCGATAAGATTTCGAGCTTGATCAATAAGGATTCCCAAGCGGTTCTGGTGGAGGATGAGTTTGGGAAAATAAATATCATCACGCAATATGACGTGATAAACGTTATCTCTGAGGGTTAATTCTTTGTGATTTTGGTTATATTTATGATATCTACCGAAATCAAATGGAAAGAAACGATAAACTTAAGCGATTAGAATATTGGTTAAAGGCTAGAATCGGAAAGATTGCCTTCATAGATATAGAAGAAAAACGGGATAAACAATGGTACGGAAATGGTTATGGTGGATTTTATGTAGATCCTACGGCTGTTCCGGAGAATGCCATTGTTTATTCTTTTGGTATAGGAGAGGATATCTCCTTTGACCAAGCCATCATCGCCAAACACGATTGTGATGTGTATGGATTTGATCCAACACCAAAGTCCATAGCTTGGGTAAGCAATAATAAGGTACCGGAAAAGTTCCATTTCCATCCCTATGGTATCGGTGAAAAAACAGGAATAGTCACTTTTAATCTTCCGAAGAATAAGGAACATGTTTCAGGCTCGGTCTATGACCATAGCTTGGTGGATGAACTCAACCCTGTTGAGGTGCTTTTAAAGGAGTTTACGGAGATTGTAAAGGAAAAGGGGCATAGCAGAATTGATGTTCTTAAAATGGATATAGAGGGCTCAGAATATGCGGTAATGAAAGGGATATTGGAAAGTGGTATTCCAATTAAACAAATCTTGGTAGAAACCCATGAACGATTCTTTCCCAACGGAAAAGAAAAAGGGAAGGAGTTTTTTAGTTTGTTGAAATCGCATGGCTACCGAATTTTTGCTATCTCGGATACGTATCAGGAAATTTCGCTTATTAGTATTAAGTAGTTAATATTTAGTATTAAGACCTATGGCTTTTTATAGTATATAGTATTGAGTAGTTAGTAGTTAGACCTATGGGCGCTACTGGTATTGCGACATATGACGTGGCGATGTCTTATACGTCATTGCGAGGGCCACGTCATTGCGAGAGTCACGTCATTGCGAGGAACGAAGCAATCTTTACACTAATCGAAAGATTGCTTTGTCGTGCCTCCTCGCAATGACGGGAAAAGTTCGCAATGACGGAAAAAGTTCGCAATGACGTAAAATTTCTCACAATTCCACTAGCCGCCATAGGTCTAACTACTAAATACTAACTACTAAATACTGTTTCAATTGGATGTTTCAAGCCTACGGCTTAAAACATCCAATTGAAACTAGTGCGCCGAGAGGCTTTTCTTCTTTTCTTCATCAAAAGAAGCTTCCAACTCCGCTAATTTTTTCTTGCCATATGCCAATCTGGTAATCACCACAAACAACACCGGCACAATAAATATCGCCAAGAAAGTTGCTGCGGTCATCCCACCAAATACGGTCCATCCAATTGTCTGACGAGAAACAGCCCCTGCTCCAGTCGACAACATCAATGGAATAATACCCAAAATAAAGGCCAGTGATGTCATGATGATCGGTCTCAAACGAAGCTTAACGGCATCGATGGTTGCATCTAATAGATTCATACCAATATCCACTCTTTCCTTCGCAAATTCTACGATCAAAATCGCGTTCTTCGCGGCAAGACCAATAATCGTCACCAAACCAATCTGCGCATAGATATTGTTATCCAGGTTAGGTAATAATGTAAGGGCTAATATCGCTCCAAATACCCCTAACGGTACGGATAATAAGATGGAGAATGGTACCGACCAACTTTCATATAAGGACGCCAATAACAGGAATACGAATAGAATACATAGGGCGAAGATCTGAATAGTCTTACTACCTGATTGTTTTTCCTGCAAGGTCACACCAGAGAACTCATACGAATAACCATCCGATAAAGTCTCTGCAGCCACTTCTTCCAACGCTCTGATGGCATCCCCCGAAGAATATCCCGGTGCTGCCTCTCCCGAGATCGAAATCGAACGGAAGATGTTGAAGTGGTTGATAATGGAAGGATTGGTGGTCAACTCATAGCGAACCAGATTGCTTACCGGAACTGGTTGTCCCTGTACATTTTTCACATATAATTTATTGATATCCTCAATATGCATCCGATAGCTGGTATCTGCCTGTGTCACCACGCGGAAGTTACGTCCATATTTGGTAAAGTCATTCACATAACTCGAACCCAGGTAGGAGGAAATCGTACTGTAGATATTGGATACTGGTACACCCATTCTTTTCGCCATTTCACGATCAACATTGAGTTTGTAGTTCGGTGAATTACTGTTGAATAAGGTATAGGCCATTCCGATTTCAGGACGTTGGTTGGCCGCAGCCAAGAAACCACCTACAATACGTTCAAATTCTTTGATATCCACCGTCTGACGGTCTTGAATCTCCAGGGTAAAACCTCCGGATGAACCCAATCCTGGAATCGGAGGCGGCGTTGCAGCGATGACGGTTGCTTTCGAATAGCCACGATATTTGCCCATAATGGCACCCGTAATTTCCATAACTGTGCGCTGTCTTTCTTCCCAAGGTTTCAACGATACAAATAAGGATGCACCATTCGGTTTCGCGGCCCTGTTCAATAAGTTCATACCATTGATGGAAGTCACATATTGAATTTCCGGGAAATCCTTACGCAGGTCGTTTGTCAGCTCGGTCAGTACTTCTTCCGTACGGGCAGATGATGCTCCCTCCGGAAGGTTGACCCCCATGAAGAAAATACCGCCATCCTCGTTCGGGATAAAGCCGGATTTCTTGTTCATGAACATGAAGCCTGTTCCAATGAAAATACAGATCAAAATGATCAATACCAGAGGTGCTGCCTTAATCGCTTTTTTCACCCCTTTGGAATAACGGTAGGTCACTTTATCGAACCATACGTTGAATTTATAGAAGAACTTGTTCAATCCTTTCGCATCCTTTGTCGTAGCGGAAGGCCTCAACATGATGGAACATAGTGCCGGAGTAAGAGAAAGGGCGATAAATGCGGATAACATCACCGAAACGGCAATGGTGATGGCGAATTGTTGATAGAGCTGCCCGACCATCCCTGGAATAAATCCAACCGGAACGAATACGGCCGCAAGGATAAGCGCAATCGCAATAACCGGAGCGGTAATATCTTTCATAGCCCTTCGGGTCGCCTCCTTGGCATCCATCTGGTAATGGTCGATGTAATGCTGTACGGCTTCCACCACCACGATCGCATCATCCACCACAATACCGATGGCGAGGACGAAAGCCAACATGGTCAGGTTGTTCACAGAGAACCCAAATAGGGTAAAGAATATAAAGGTACCTACGATGGAAACCGGAATCGCCAATAATGGGATTAAAGTTGCTCTCCAACTTTGTAGGAAGAAGAATACCACCAAGGTTACCAAGATCATCGCCTCAATTAACGTATGGATTACGGAACTGATGGATGCATTGACCACGGAAACCGTTTCATAACCTACCACGTAATCCACGTCTGTAGGGAATGATTTTTTCAATTCTTCCAAAGCCAAGTAAATACCATCCGCTGTTTCCACGGCATTTCCACCTGGAGTTTGGGATATCATCATACCTGATGCGACCTGTCCATTTACTTTATTGGTAATACCGTAGTTGAACTGTCCCAATTCTACACGGGCTACATCTTTCAATAATACGATGGAACCATCCATATTGGTTTTTACCACGATGTTTTCGAATTGATCGACTTCTTCCAAGTCGGAGTCCATCACGATCGGGTATTCAAAAACCTGTGCATTTTCCTGCGGACGGGCACCGACAGATCCACCAGGCATCCTGGAGTTCTGCTCAGCAATCGCTGCGCTCACATCAGATGGAGACATGTTCAGGTTGGCCAATTTATTGGCATCCAACCACACACGCATCGCAAATGGCTGACCAAAAGCCTGCACATCACCCACTCCTTTGACACGCAATAAGGCATCTTTTAGGTAAAGGTTGACATAGTTGGCCAGGAAGTTCTGGTCGCGGGTTCCGTTCGGAGATACCAGGGATACCATCATCAAGATATCCGTATTCATCTTACGGGTGGTTACCCCTAAACGACGGACAGCCTCTGGAAGGACGGGTTCTGCAATACTCACCCTGTTCTGTACATCCAGCGTGGCGATATCAATATCTGTACCCACCTCAAAAGTCACGGTGATCCGGGACGATCCATCGGAAGTACTGTTGGAACTCATATAGATCATTCCGGGCGTACCATTGATCTGACTCTCAATTGGCGTGGTTACTGTTTTTTCTACGGTTTGGGCATCGGCACCCGTATAGATCGCCGAAACGGAAACCGTCGGCGGCGCGATGTTGGGATATTGACTGACCGGCAAGGTTGTGACCGAAATGATACCAATGATGGAAATCAATATCGATATGACTATGGCCGTGACCGGTCTCTTTATAAATACTTCTGAAATCATGCTTTTTTATATTTGGGATTCGGCATTTACTATTGTTTTGCTGGACCTGCTGCTGGTTGAGCTTGTTCTTCTTTGTTCACTACTTTGGCACCAGGTTTCAATGCGGTGATTCCATCGGTTACTACGCGCTCACCTGTTTGAAGTCCTTGCGAAATAACCACGCGATCGCCAAGTTTGTGGCCAAGGGTAACCGGTTTTAATTCCACGGTACTGCTATCTGTTACGGTATAGACACTGAATGTTCCCAATTGCTCGAAAATAGCACGGTAAGGGATCACCAATTGTTGTTCTGTAGAGGTACTAACCACATTTAAGGTCAGGTTCATACCTGCACGCAATGCATTGTTAGGGTTCTGGAAAGTGGCTCTCACTTTCAAGGTACCTGTTTGCGGATCTACGGCACGATCGATCGTAGAGATTCTTCCGGTTGAGGCATAAGTGCTGGCATCTGGCAAGGTCAGGTTGATCTCCGTTGAAGATTTACCCGATTGCAGGTTGGCGAATTCGGTGATCTCTTTCTCGTTGATCTGGAATTCAACAGCGATAGGATTGGTAGAACTGATGGTATTCAATAAAGTGGTACCTGCAGATACCAAGGCTCCTGAACGTACCTGGGAAATACCAACTGAACCAGAGAATGGCGCATAAATAGTAGATCTATTCAAGTTGGTTCTTGCAGCCGTAAGGGCAGCTTCAGCAGCTTGTACCTGTGCTTTTTGGTTATTTACATCGGTATATGCATAATCCAGGGTCTGTTTCGCGATCGCATCCTTGTCGGCCAAGGTTTGATAGCGTTGAAGATCTTTTTCTACACGTGCAAGATTTGCTCTGGCAATTTCCAAGGTCGCTTTCGCCTGATCAACCGTTGCTGAATAACGAACGCGATCTATTTCATATAATTTCTGACCTTTGCTTACATAAGCACCATCTGCCACATAGATATTGGTGATGTATCCTGAAACTTCTGCACGGATTTCTGTTTCCTGTAAAGGAACGACATTGGAAGGGTAGGAGCGTGTACCGGAAACAGTTTCCAGGTTCACCGTAGAAATGCTGACTGGGATAGCCTGTGCCTGCATTTGACCAGGACCTGCCTGTTTGGCTTTATCCTTATTGCCACATGAAGCCAGGATCAATCCAGAGCTTAATAATATTGCTGCTAATATGCGATTCGTGTTCATAACGTTAAATTTCTATGTAAGGGTTGTGCTGATTAATTGTTGATGTCTACGGTTCCCAATGCTTTTTGAATATCCAGTTTGCTGGCCAACACCGCATAGAGGGAATTCAAATAGTTCAGTTGACTCGTTTTAAGGTCTGTTTCTGCAGTCATGAGCTCCAAGTAGGTTTTCAGTCCGGCATCGTATTGTAGTTTAATGGTGTTGTACACTTCTTCGGAAAGATCCATGTTGTCCTTCGCGTTTCGCCATTCGATGGTATTGGCGCGGTAAGAAGCCATGGCTGCCGAGTATTGGGCACCAATCTGGTTTTCAAGGTTCTCCAGATCCATTTCCAATCGGGTTTCCTGCAATTCGGATTTCCTGATCTCCTGTACGCGTTTGGTTCCTTGGAAAATTGGAATGGATAGGGTCAAACCCACAGAAGATTGGGGGAAGTTATTTCCATAAAGATCAGCGAAAGCATTATTACGGTAGTTAAGACCATAATTTGCAAAAGCACTTAGCCTAGGAAGGTAATTCCATTTTTGGTATTGGGTATTCAATTTTTGGATATCCTGTAGGTTCTTCAATTGTCGGTATTCTACCCGATTTGCAATCTGCACCAATTCTGAAGTATCCAATAGGACATTGGCTTCCATGTCCTGACCTACAAAAGATAGGTTAAGACCATCTGTAGGATTTAATCCCAGTAAGGTTTTTAGGTAATCATATTTATATTTCCTGATTTCCAAGGCCGATTTCAGTTGGGCATTGGCATTGTTCAAGGAAATCTGCGCACGTTTATAGTCAATCTTGTCCACCAAACCGGTTTCATACCTGGCATTGGCATCCGTATATTGTCTTTGGATACGCGCTATATTTTCGTTGATGATATTGATCTGTTCCTCGCTGGTCAGAATATCATAATAAGCCTTGGAAACATCGACAACGGTATTGATCTTGGTGTTTTCCAGGTTTAGGGTATTCTGTTGTCTGATGAATTGCGCAGCCTTTGATGCTTGGAACAATCCAGGGTTGATGATTGCCTGGTCAGCTTGAAAAGTTAGGGAAGAGGTGTTTTTCTGCCCCATGGCAATATTCTGCCCGTTGATATAAGCTGTTGGCAATTGAATGAAATGGGATAGATTTCCATTGGCATTGATCTGTGGAAACCATCCTGATAATGCGGAAGCGATTTCGCGTTCTGCGATCTCCTGATCGATTTTGGCTTGTTTAACCTCAATCTTGTTGGATAGGGCAAAGTTGATGAGCTCGTCTAATGTCGCATTGCTGGAAAGGTTCCTGTTGTCTTGTGCCATGGCCGACCCCAAGGAAACTGCCGCAATGGATGCGTAAATGAATAAGTCCTTAAAATTGAATTTCATATATATTATTTTTTAACCCCGTTCCAGATAATGTCGACCAATTGGTCCAATTGAGATTCCTCAATCTTTGTTTTTTCGTATAAGCTGCTTCTAACTAGTGAAATAGCTGGTCCTAGATAGGCAGCTAGTAGGATACGAACATGTAGGTCCTTTAAATGCTTTTCCTCCAGTCCTTGTTCTAAAAAATGGAAGATTTTATTCCGTTCGCATTTATGTTGAAAAACGTTCTTACGGATATCTTCGTAAAATGGGGAACCATAGAATTGTTCCATAAAACTGAAGAGGTCTGCATGGTCCTGATAGAATAGCACCACGTTTTTCCATACTGCCCGAAAGCGTTGATCGTATGGGAGGTTATCCTGTTCTTCGAGGAAGATGTGTTTATTGATGATTTCCTTGCAATACCAATACAGCTCAATGATAAGATCATCCTTTGAAGGGAAGTAGTGGTAGATGGAACCCACAGCAACTTCGGCCTCTTTAGCGATCTTGCTCATGGGCGATCCGTGGAAGCCTCCAGCGTTGACTAGCTGTAGGGTACTCCGAAAGATCTGTTCTTTTTTTTCTGTCAATTGAATGTTCATTCGGTTGCAAAGGTAAGGAAAGATCTTTAGCAGTTGTGTCAAATATTCGTTATAAAATGGGGCTTGGGAGTGTTTTTTGGGAGGGATGAGTTTTTAGAAGAGTGGCTTGATGGAGATGGGTTTTTAAAGGGATGACATGGTTCGATGAAAAAAATAGTTGCAATGTTAACAAATTGTTAATTTTTAAGATTACTATTGACAGGTGTAGTAAATACACTTACCTTTGTTCTATCATAATTTAGGTTTATAATTGGTTATTAAAGGTTTTCATTCTCCCCGTTTGAAAACCTTTTTCTTTTGGTATAAACTTGTATAAATTCGTATGGGTTGGAGTATTTTGATATTTCCATTTCATTGCCGTTTCCACTGTCATTTTCCTTCCCACTATCATTATTCTTTCCACCGTCATTGCGAGGAACGAAGCAATCTTAAAGAATGTCATGTTGAGCGGAGTCGAAACATCTGTTCGTTTGTATCCGTATAGATCCTTCGACGCAGCTCAGGATGACAAAGGTTAAAGATTGCTTCGTCGTGCCTCCTCGCAATGACGAAAATATGCCTCCTCGCAATGACGCAAAATTTTCCTCCTCGCAATGACGGAAAGATTACCTTCCGCCTTAAGCTTACCTACAATCCTTCAGCATCTGAATAACTTCTTCCTGCGTAAAATGCGTTGTGCTATTTCCAAAATACGTCGTGATATAAGTCAGCACATATGCCACATCAATATTCGTTAAACTAGGAACCCCCGGCATGGCCTGGTTAAATTTTTCCCCATTGACCACGATCTCCCCAGCCATCCCGTTCTTTACAATACACGCCAGTTTATCCCTATTTTCTTCTAAAAACTTCTGATCGGTTAGCGGTGGATATAACTTACCCAATCCCTCGCCTTTGGCGCCATGGCAGTTTTGGCAATGTTGAACATATAGTTTCTGCCCAATCGTAGCATATTGCATGGTCTGAACACTCAATTTATTATTACAGGAGAACAATAAATTAAGCGCTAAAATCAAGGTCAATATACCTGTGAGGTATTTATAGATCATATTATCTACCTGTATTCATTTAGGATCACGTCCAGATCTTCCAATAACTTGGTTACCTGTTCATCATTTGTCCCATCATATGCTCCACGAAGTCTGCGTTCAGGATCAATGATCACCAAATATCCCGAATGGTCATAGCCTCCAGGTACACTGGCATCTTCCTTGGTATACACCAGATATTTCTCCGAAATACCATAAATATCTGCCTTGGATCCCATTACGAATTGCCATTGATCATTATCAATCCCTAATTTGTTCGCATAATCCTTTAATACATGGGGTTGATCGTATTTAAAATCAATACTATGGGACAAGAAAGCAATTTTTGGGTTGTTCTTATATTTTTCATAAGCCTTCAGCAGGTTTCGTTGCATGGTAGGGCAGATGCTTGGACAGTGGGTAAAAAAGAAGTTGGCCACATAGATCTTATCCTTGAAAAAATCCTGCGTGATATAAGCGCTATCCTGATTCAAAAACTTAAAATCCGGAATGGTCGGGTAGATGGAATCAATGACTTCCTTGCCATCAACCATTTTTTTCTCTACTGTAGCTTCACCTAAAATAGGCAACTTTCTTTCAGTATTATCGCAAGATTGGAATAAGAGCCCAGCAAACAAAGTGAAGGAGGCTAATCCAACTATTTTTTTCATGATTATCTATTAAATGGTGCCAAAGTTGTTTTTGATAAGGCAGCAGCATCCTCAAATTGCTTTTTCATTTCAACTACTCTATCCAACATTTTTTGTTGATAAGCCTGGTCTTCATTCACTGGATCATAATCCTTCATCCAAGTCATCATATTATCCGTTGCTGCTTCCAGATCACTTTTTAGTTTCACCAATTCGCTGCGGCTGTTCGTGGTATCCAATGCGGTATTGGCCGCTTTGATCTTGTCCAGATTCGTCAAGATCGAATCGATGATCACCGTGTTCTTATCAAAGGTTGAAATTTGAGGCATGATCTCATCATGGATCTCTATGGCTTGCTGCGAGATCTTTTGGTCTTCCGTTTCTTTTGCAGCTTGATTATTCCCACAAGAGCTCAATAAAGCTGGGATGGCGACACTAAGTACTAACAGTTTTTTCATTTTAATAAAGTTTTGATTGTTTGTTTTCCACCTCTTCCGAAGTGCTTAATTTATTGTAGGTCTCAAAATCAAAATCGAGATCCCGGATATAGATTTCATTGTGGGCTACGGCGCACAAGGTCCCTTTTTTATCGAATACCTGGGTCTGGAAAGTTTTCACCACCTTACCCTCATGTTTGATGGTATGCAAGGCTTCTTTTAGTACTTCCTCTTTCAGACGAAAGGATACCAAGAGATCCATTCTGCCGGGTTTGATGTAATCAATATGTGCCGTCTTCAACCAGGCTACCGTCCTGAGGATTCCCTGATGTTTGAAATATTGATCCAAGAGGATGGGATAGAAAGGGTCAATGGCCGAAAAGATGGTTCCTCCAAAAATAGTCCGATTGGAATTCATGTTCAATAAGGACTTATTAATCCTGACATCAGCCCCCAGGAAACTATCTAGAATGCTGATGACCCAAATCCGTTGAAAAAAGAATGGTGGATATAAGCGCAAGCCCCATTTCAAAGTGTTTGGAGAAACTCTCATGCCGGTAAAAATACGGCTAATTTCCAATATTCTATCGGTAACTGTTGTAATAAAAAAGGAACTGTATTAAATTAACGTCATATTTCTGAAAAATGACTAACCATCAAACTTCAAAGAACATCTGGATACTGGTGTTCGTAGCAGCTTTAGGCTATTTTGTGGATATCTATGACCTGATTATTTTTTCCATCGTTCGAATAAAATCCTTTACAGATATTGGGGTACCCATAGCCAATATGCGAACTGAAGGCGAGTTTGTGCTCAATATGCAGATGGGAGGTCTATTGATCGGAGGAATTATATGGGGGATACTTGGCGATAAATATGGTCGATTGAAGGTCCTCTTCGGTTCAATCCTTTTGTATTCCATGGCAAATATTGCAAACGGATTTGTACAGGATGTAACAAGTTATGCCATAATCCGATTTATTGCTGGCATTGGCTTGGCTGGGGAGCTGGGGGCTGGGATAACGCTGGTAAGTGAAACCATGGATCGCAAAAACCGAGGTTACGGAACAATGATTGTAGCAGGTGTGGGGGTTCTGGGGGCTATTCTGGCTTATTTTATATCGGAATGGTTCAGTTGGCGGACAGCCTATTTTGTTGGTGGAGGAATGGGGCTCCTGCTTCTTCTGCTTAGAGTAGGTGTTTTCGAATCCGGCATGTTTGCTTCCATGGAAAAAACAGGGGTTCAAAAGGGCAGAATCATGATGCTCTTTGAAAATAAAGAAAGATTCTGGCGGTATTTGTACTGCCTTTGTATCGGTCTGCCCATTTGGTTTGTGGTAGGTGTATTGGTTACCCAAGCGCCAGAAATCGGCCAAGCCTTACAGGCTGAAACGGTGCTGAGTGCCGGAAAGGGAGTGATGTTTACTTATATAGGGATATCATTAGGTGATTTTCTGGCTGGTGTTTTGGCTCAAATCTTCAAATCCAGGAAGAAAGTGGTCTTGGTGTATCAATTGTTGATCCTCTTATTTTCCTGTATATACCTCACCAGAAAAGGCATCACAGAAACTGAATTCCTGTGGTTGGCTTTTTTGATGGGCTTGGGAGTTGGATATTGGGCAACCTTCATCACCATTGCTGCAGAGCAGTTTGGGACCAATATCCGTGCTACCGTTACAACTACAGTACCAAATTTTGTGAGAGGTGCATTAATTCCTTCTACGATAGTGTATGGGCTATTGGTAAGTTATGTAGGGATATTATGGGCAGCCATTATCATGCTTGTGCTATTGACCGGAACAGCCATTTTTGCCTTAAGTAAATTAAAGGAAAGCTTTGATAGGGATTTAAATTTTATAGAAGAATAGCTTAATTCTGAATGAAAGGAGGCTATGTAGATATGAACGCGCAATTAATCAACCCGGCCTGGACACTTTTTACAGCGTTTTCCTTTTTTATACTTTTTGCAACATTTTTTGAATACCACATCCCCATTATCTGAGAATGGAGAAAGCCCTTTTTTATCCTCAAAAGGCATATTATCCAATATTTGCAACCTGATCATCGACTCGAACATGTTGCAAATATAGGTAATTTAGATTGATTAAAAATAACTAACCAATTCTTTTACGTAATTCTTTTGCAATATCATTGGTGAAGGTTTGGATAACCAGCGGGTCATCCACATTGTTCCTGATTACCAGGTCACATTCCTCCTTATGGGGAAGCAGGTATTCATTATAGGATGGTACAACATGGTTGATCCATTTGTACATCACATCTTCCTCATCATAACCACGCTCTACCAAATCCCGCTTAAGTCTTCTGCGAAGAGCAATGGGTTCATCAGCATCCAGGAAAATTCGATAATCCAATAATTGATTGATCTCTTCGTAATGAAAGATAAATAAACCTTCTACCACGAGGATATGGGCAGGTTTGATTTCCAACATCTTTGGCTTCAGGTCGGGATTATTGAAAGTATATTCTTCCTTAAAAACTGTCCTGCCTTCAAATAGATCACTGATATGTTTATAAAAAGTTGCTCTATCGATAGAAGTTGGAAGATCGAAATTATATAATCTGTTTTCTTCTTTTGTTTTTGTATTGGCAGGGATATAATAATCGTCCTGAGAAATTAAAGTGATCTCATCCTCAGAAAAATGATCCAGAAAACTTTTTAGGAAAAATGTTTTTCCAGAACCACTACTCCCTGCTATTCCTATGACATAGGGTTTGTCTATTTCGCTCATTCGTTCTTGTAAACTAATTTATGGGGGCACCATAGGTGATCTCGATCAGAAAGCGTTTGTCAAAGGCCCCAATATTGGAAGCAGCTGACTTGGAAAGGATGACTATGGCATCTTGACTTTCTGCGGTATCGGAGAATTTTCCTACAACCTTGGCAAAGGTAATACTTTTTGTCAATGGGTTGGTAATTTTTAGGATGGTGCCAACCGGTGCAGAACGATGCAAGGCAAGGTTGTTTTTGCCGCCAGATTCCAAGTTTTCCATCCATACGGCAATACCCTTTTCTTTTTTCTCCATAATTCCATACCTATTGGCTTCAAAAGCGATCTCTTCCTTGGATTGCTCGGGAACAGGTAATCTTGCCGTAGTAGATTCTACCGTTGGTTTCGGATCTGTAACAGCGCCATCGGGAATTTTCAGGGTTTGACCCGGTTGTAAGGTGTCCGAAGAAAGACCATTCAACCTTTTGATGTTATCTACCGTGGTGGCAAATCTCCGTGCAATGGAATAAAGGGTTTCATTATCACCAACCTTATAGGCCGTAAGGATTTTAGCCGTTGCGGTATTTTCAGGCTGACCTAGGCCAACCACTTCCTGCGGCTTATTATTATCAGTAGTAGGAGCAATGAGAGCATTGGTCGATGGAATATTTACCGTATCTCCAACCCGCAAGTTTTTCTTGTTATTGGCATTCATGATATCCTGAACAGGAATACCATAGGTTCTGCTCAATTGATAATACGTGTCTTTGGAGGAAATTTGATGCACGATAAAAGTACGACCGTTAATAATCGTAGTTTTCTGGCTTTTCTCTGAAGTTTGGGCATAGGAAACCGCTACAGTTCCCATTAAAATACAAGTAGTAAATATAGTAAGTGTCTTTTGGAAAGACTTTTTAATCATTCTTTTATTCATCATTTTTGCAATTATACTAAATAAGAGACAATTTCTCGCTTATTAAAGGTCATAAAGAAGACCTGTCTTTCTAATTGAAAGTAGGGTTGAGGAATCATTTTGTTCATATTGTTTAATATGACTTGTTTATCCAGCAAACGGTTTAAATCGCTAATCGCTAAAATCAGGTCAAAGCCTGATGCTGTTTTTTGGTGGTAACACCAAAGATAAATCTGTCCGCATTTACTGAGCCATAATGGGCCAGTGCTATCCTCATTTTTTAGGAATTGAGGAATAGGGGAATAGGTGATGGGATATTGGATTTTATTGAGACAGATTTCAAACTTATGCTCTAAAGCAGGACTGTATTTCCCGCTGTGGATATTAATGGCGATGGTTTCACCGGAGGAGATGGAACGATGTCTGGCATGCACAAAGCCACAATATACATCCAACAAAATAAATTCATAAGAAGTAAATACCACCTCATTTCTTTCGATATTGATGATCTTGATTCCTTCTTGGATGGGGGTATGCTCGCCAATTCTTTTTAAAATCAATTGTCCATCCTGCACAGAATCTAGGGTCCATTCCTTACCGTCCGCCTGACAGGGCGACATCAAACAGTTGCCTGATAGATCAAATGCATGGAAAGAAGCTTCTGACGTATCCATATTACGTGTTTCCACAGAGATAATAGGCTGGATAGAGTCAAGCTCGATTTTCCAGATATTCGATGGCAGGGCTTTCTCGAAAACTTTATTTATCGTATATTTAGTCATCCGAGTCGAATTTGATTTCGGTAAAAAAGACTACGTTTATGAACAAATTTACAAAATACATTTTAGGAATTCTCGTACTATGTATCTTGAATGTCTTTTCAAGCTCCGCACAAAGTGTGTATTCCGTTCAGATCAAAGAAGATATCGGTCCTAACTCCTGGCGGACATTAAAAAACGCCATTAGGGAAGCTAAAAAATCAGATGTTGATTATCTTTTTTTAGAATTAAATACATTTGGTGGAGCCTTAAACTTCGCAGATTCTATGCGCTCTAATTTATTGAACGAAAATAAGTTCAAATCTATTGTGTTTGTTCATCATAATGCAGCCTCAGCGGGCGCATTGATTTCATTAGCAGCAGATTATATTTATATGAGTCCCGGTGGAAGTATCGGTGCTGCTTCGGTAGTCAACCAAAGTGGTGAGGTCCTGCCTGAAAAATATCAATCGTATATGCGTGGTTTGATGCGCGCAACGGCAGAAGCGAAAGGCCGTGACCCAAAGGTTGCTGAAGCTTTTGTGGATCCTTCTATTTCCATTCCGGAATTAAAAGAAGACGGAAAACTGCTGACCTTGACAACGGCGGAAGCTGTTAAGATTGGATTGGCAAAGAAAGAGGCGAAAAGCGATGTAGATATATTTTCCGATCTGGGTATCATTAAACCGGCAGTACAACATCATACCTTGACCTGGGTAGATCATCTGATCGCCTTTCTGATCAATCCTCTGGTTAGTGGAATATTGATCATCGGAATCATCGCAGGTATTTATTTTGAAATGCAGACCCCAGGAATCGGATTTGCCCTTTTGGTGGCTATTGTTTGTGGAGCCTTGTTTTTCGCGCCTTTATACCTACAAGGATTGGCAGATCATTGGGAAATAGCCATTTTTATCCTTGGTGTGATTTTGATAGCTTTGGAAATCTTTGTGATTCCAGGATTTGGTGTGGCAGGGATTGCAGGGATTATTTTGATGTTATGTGGTTTGGCTTTCTCGATGGTAGCCAATGATTATTTAGATTTTAAACTTACTCAACCTGGATTATTAATGAATTCATTTATTATTGTGGTTGGTGCGATGGTTTTGGCTATTGTACTGATGGTTATTTTTGGCAAGAATTTATTGGAATCTTCTACCTTTAAGAAATTGGTGTTGGAAGATGAACAACGAGCTGAAAGTGGATATACCTCTTCGGTAACCAAGACGAATATGATCGATAAGGTTGGAGTAGCAAAGACCGTTTTGCGACCTGCTGGAAAGATTGAGATTGATAATGTGTGGTATGATGCCGTGGCACTTGATGGTTTTATTGATGCTGGAGATGAGATCTATGTGGAGAAGCACGAGAATTATAATCTTTTTGTGAGAAGGACTTCGGAGAGAAAAGGATAAGCTGGTCATTGAGACCCCCGGTCTTCGCGACCCACCCCCGTCATTGCGAGGAACGAAGCAATCTTTGAACTTGTCATCCTGAGAATTAAAAATTTGAACTAAATTTATCGGAAGGTGATGACATTTAGTAACTTAGTTCATTGACCATTCTGCAGTTTGACCGGACTATCGTATAGTGCA
>NZ_JAYLLN010000047.1:0-25507 GCF_037126265.1 Sphingobacterium tenebrionis | reverse complement strand
AAAGTACAAAACATCGACTTGCAGCCTAATATTGCTCATGAAATTATAATGGAGCTCCAGAAAGCTATAAAACAGAAGAAGGTGCCTTTTTAGACACCTTCTTTTTTATTTTAATAGCTTCCTCTTTCATTGAGAGGATGCATTTTCTGTCATTTCGAAAAGCCATCTTCCGTAATTCTAGGAGGTACTTTTGTCATTGCGAGGAGGTACTATCGTCATTGCGAGAAGGTACGAGGAAGCAATCTTCCCACTTATCATTCTGTCTTCCCACTTATCATTCTAAGAGAAGTCTCCCTGCCATCCTTAGCAAAATCTCCTTGTCATCCTGAGCGAAGTCGAAGGATCTGTAAACTTGTATTCGAACAGATCCTTCGACTGCGCTCAGGATGACAGAGAAGTTTACCAAGCCTTCTTTCTCAATCTCAGTTTCTCAACCTACAAAATAGCTTCCCTAATCCTAATCAACTGTGTCAACAGGTCCTCTAGCCTATCCAAATGCAACATATTTGCACCATCAGATTTCGCATTTGCTGGATCAGGATGGGTCTCAATAAAAAGCCCATCAGCACCAACCGCAATTGCTGCTTTCGCAATCGTTCCAATCAATTCAGGTTTTCCTCCTGTTACTCCAGAAGTCTGGTTAGGTTGTTGCAAGGAATGCGTACAGTCCATTACAGTCGGAACCCCAAAAGATTGCATCACAGGCAATCCTCGGTAATCCACGATCAGGTCTTGGTATCCAAAAGTATTCCCACGATCTGTCAGGAACACCTTATCATTTCCGGAATCCTTCACCTTATCAACGGCAAATTTCATAGATTCCGCCGAAAGGAATTGTCCTTTTTTAATATTCACCACTTTTCCGGTCTCTGCTGCTGCCACCAACAATTCTGTTTGACGGCAAAGGAAAGCAGGGATCTGCAATACATCCACATAAGCAGCAGCCATCGCCGCTTCGTGGCTTTCATGAATGTCAGTAACCGTAGGAACACCAAAAGTCTTCCCTACTTTTTCCAAAATCTTCAAAGCCTTCTCATCGCCAATTCCGGTAAAGGAATCCACTCTAGAGCGGTTCGCTTTACGGTAAGAACCCTTGAAAATGTAAGGAATATTCAATTTATCCGTAATCGTAACGATTCGTTCGGCGATACGTAGGGCAATTTCTTCCCCTTCGATCGCACATGGTCCTGCCATCAGAAAAAAGGCAGTAGAATTACCATTCTTAATGGATGGTAAATAGGTATTGATCATATTATATTATTAATTTCCGAGTTCAGACATAAATTTAATGCGCATCAGCTGTATATCCTCAAAGGAATAATCCGCTTCACCCAATTCATCCAATGCAGCATCGATGCTATCATTCTCTGCCGCTTTAAAATAATCGTATACCTCATCCTGACGATCCTGGTCGATCATTTCATCTACAAAATAGCCGATATTCAGTTTAGTTCCTGAATTAACGATCGATTCCACCTCTTTCAACATATCCTCATAGGATATTCCTTTTGAAGAAGCAATATCTTCCAAACTGATCTTTCTATCGATATTCTGGATGATGGACACTTTAAGCGCTGATTTATTTGCGGTGCTCTTGATCACTAGATCTTGTGGACGATCAATATCATTATCCTCCACATATTTCTTGATCAGCTCCAGGAACGGCCCTCCAAATTTCATAGCCTTACCCGATCCAACACCTTGGATCTTTTTAAGTTCTTCCTGCGTTATTGGGTAATGAGTACACATTTCATCCAATGATGGGTCTTGGAAGATCACAAAAGGAGGCAATGAACGTTGTTTTGCCAATTTCTTGCGAAGTTCCTTCAGCATTTTTAACAGTTCGGCATCCAATGCGCCTGAATGGCCAGAAGGTTCATCCGAATTATCTTTTTTCGCAGCTTCCATTGGTCTATTCAAGATAAATTTGATGCCGTAAGGATTGGAAATATAACGCTTCCCTCCTTCTGTCAATTGAAGCAGCCCATAATGGTCAATATCTTTCTTGATAAAGTCTGCCAGTTCTGCCTGGCGGATCAAGGAATTCCAATAATTTACACCAAGCTCCTTACCCAATCCGAACAACGGATGGGTGTCGTGCTTATAGGAAGAAATAGGTTGGTTGTTTTGGCCGATCATCACGTTGATCACATGCTGATCGTCAAATTTATCCCCTTCCTCCTTTATGAAATTAAGGACCTTCAGTAAATGTTCTTCCGCATCAAAATATGTTTTCTGAGAGCGGCAGTTATCACACATATTGTTACAACCGGTTTCATCAAACTTTTCCCCAAAATAATGAAGGATCTGTTTCCGGCGACAAACGGCAGATTCTGAATAATCGATGACTTCCTTAAGAATTTGTGTGCCGATCTCCTTTTCAGATACCGGTTTATCTTTCATGAATTTGGTCAGCTTCTCCACATCTTTTTCCGAGTAGAACGCCAAGCAAAAACCTTCACCTCCATCTCGGCCAGCCCTCCCAGTTTCCTGGTAATAGCCTTCCATGGATTTTGGAATATCATGGTGGATTACATAACGTACATCCGGTTTATCGATCCCCATACCGAAGGCAATCGTAGCCACAATGACTTCAATTTCCTCCATCAGGAATTTATCCTGCGTTTCTGCACGGGTCTTCGCATCCAATCCCGCATGGTATGGTAAGGCTTTGATGCCATTGATGTTCAACACTTCAGCTATCTCTTCCACCTTCTTACGGCTCAAGCAATATACGATCCCCGCTTTACCTGTATTGTTTTTGATGAAACGCACAATCTCTTTGATCACGTCCTGTTTAGGCCGCACTTCATAGTAAAGATTGGTTCGGTTGAAGGATGATTTAAAAAGCGTAGCATTAGTCATCTGTAAGTTCTTACGGATGTCGGATTGCACCTTAGGAGTCGCGGTAGCTGTTAAGGCAATGATTGGGATGCCCGAACCAATCTCATTGATCACTTGACGGATCTTTCGGTATTCCGGTCTGAAATCGTGTCCCCATTCCGATATACAGTGGGCCTCATCCACAGCAACAAAAGAAACCGTAATGGTTTTCAGAAAATTTACATTTTCTTCTTTTGCTAAGGATTCAGGTGCAACATATAACAATTTTGTTTTCCCATCGGTAACATCCTGTTTCACACGTTGGATCTCACTCTTGGTGAGGGAAGAATTTAGAAAATGGGCAATACTTTCCCTTCCGCCGAAAGCACGTAATTGATCCACTTGGTTTTTCATCAAAGCGATCAACGGCGAGATGACAATGGCAGTACCATTGCTCATCATGGCAGGAAGCTGGTAACAGATGGATTTTCCACCACCGGTTGGCATGATTACAAAGGTGTCTTTTTTGTTGAGGACATTGGTTATAATAGCCTCTTGGTCACCCTTAAAAGTATCGAACCCAAAAAAATCTTGAAGATTATCGAATAATGATTTTTCTATTTCCATTGACAAGGCAAATAAATAGATGTGTTTAGCGATTAAGAAAACGTCACAATTATTGTATTTTTGCAACGAACTGTTCTAATTATATTAAATAAAATTACGCAAATAATACGTGAAAAACAACATAGATATTAAAATGCTTGCAAAGGAAACTTTTGAATTAGAAGCTTCCAATGTTTTGGCATTATCGGAAAAAATCGACGAGGACTTTGTGCGGGTTGTCGAAGCCATTTTGGGCTTAAATGGCAGGGTAATTATCACAGGTATCGGCAAGAGCGCTATCATTGCGCAAAAAATCGTAGCGACCTTAAACTCAACAGGTACGCCCTCCATTTTTATGCATGCGGCAGATGCCATTCATGGTGATCTGGGTATTATTCAAGCGAATGACCTGATCATTGCCATTTCCAAAAGTGGAAATACACCAGAGATCAAAGTGTTGATCCCTTTTCTTAAACAAACAGGAAATACATTAGTAGCTATTGTTGGAAACCGTCAATCCTATTTGGCAGATCAGGCGGATTATATTTTGGATACGACCATTACCCGTGAGGCTTGTCCGAATAACCTTGCTCCTACTACCAGTACCACAGTGCAATTGGCGATGGGCGATGCCTTAGCAGTTTGCCTTCAGACCATGCGTCAGTTCTCCGATCAGGATTTTGCGAAGTATCATCCAGGAGGAGCTTTAGGAAAACAATTGTACCTAAAAGTGGGTGATCTATCCGATAATAATGGACTTCCGCATGTGGAGCCTGAAACCGACATCCGTACTGTTTTGATTTCCATCACCAAATTCCGCCTTGGCGCTACTGTTGTTGAGCAAGAGGATGAAATTCTTGGAATTATTACGGATGGGGATATTCGTAGGATGTTGGAAAAACATGAGGATGTTTCTGGTTTGAAAGCGATGGATATAATGTCCAAAGGACCTAAAACCATTGAGAAATCAGAATTGGCGGTCAATGCGTTGCATACTATGAGGCAGAATAGTATATCGCAATTGGTTGTGGTGGATCAAGGGAAATATGCTGGGATTGTGCATATCCAGGATATTCTTAAGGAGGGGATTATATAGTTTATAGATGTTAGATGATAGATTATAGATATTAGATGTTAAATTATAGACTTTGCCGTCATTGCGATGGCTGTCCCCGTCATTGCGAGGAGGTACGACGAAGCAATCTTTGGACTTTGTCATCCTGAGCAGCGTCGAAGGATCTGTTCGGGTACCAAATGTAGATGCTTCGACTTCGCTCAGCATGACAATCGGGAAGATTGCTTCGTTCCTCGCAATGACGTATGGTCTATCATCTAACGTCTCTCATCTCCCATCTATCATCTAAAATTGTAAAAATCTTGTTGAATTAAACCATTTACTTTAGAATAAATCAAATAGTTTATAAAATTGGTCTTACATTTGATTGAGTAAACACAATAACTAAATAACAGAAACAAATGAAAAAAATAGCGAGTATAGGTGCGGTGCTGATTGCGTTTATCAGTTTAACAGCGATGACGTTGTTGACACCCGAATTTAAGTTCGAGAAGGAAACGCATGATTTTGGAAAGATTCCACAAAATAAGGATGCTTCTTTCGAATTTAAATTTACCAATGCTGGTAGCGATGTGATCATTGTGAACGATGTTGTTCCTACCTGTGGGTGTTCTGTTGCTGAGTTTACCAAAACTCCAGTAGCAAAAGGTGAGTCGGGAACAATTAAAGTAACTTATAATGCGGCTACAACTGGTCCTTTCACAAAAACATTCGTCGTTAAATCGAACACAAAAACTCCAGTTAAAACATTAACCGTAAAAGGTATCGTGGAATAATTGGATAGGAAAAATATAAATCTATTAAAAGAAAAGCCAGTCTGCATAAGATTGGCTTTTCTTTTTGATTTTCCTGTACCAAGAATTAAACCAAAGAAATCCTTCAATTGAAATTAAAGAAGAATAATCCTTCAATTGAGATTAAGGAAGAATAATCCTTCAATTAAAATTAAAGAAGAATAATCCTTCAATTGATATTAAAGAAGAGTAATCCTTCAATGGAAATAACTGCAAAGAAATCTTTCAAATGGCTGAAATTACTGCAATCTTTTATTTTTAGCTTGCTAGCTATATAATTCGTATTTTTGAAAAAACTGTAAACTATACAATCAGTAAACGATGAAAACAGTAATCAATGCTATCAGTAAACGACAAATACAATAATCAATACTAGCAGCAAAACGATACATACAGTTATCTATGCTATCAGTGATCGATACATACATATCAACAATACAACAAGTAAAGCAAAAACAGTAAAACACATACAGTAATCAATAAATAATGCCAACTATATCAAAAAAGGGCATCAACATGCCTGCCTCACCTATCAGAAAATTAACGCCATTTGCTGACCAAGCAAAGCGCGAAGGAAAAAAAATCTATCATTTAAATATTGGGCAACCGGATATCGAGACCCCAGAAGGCATGTTGAATGCATTGAAGAACATCGATTTTAAGGTTTGGGCTTATACCCCATCGGAAGGAACCCTTTCTTACCGCACAAAATTAGCGGAATACTATAACAAGCTTAATTACAACATCACACCAAGTGATATTTTGGTCACCAATGGAGGCTCCGAAGCCATTACCATTGCTATGCAGGCTTGTTTAAACCCAGGAGAAGAGGTTATTATTCCAGAACCATTCTATGCAAACTATAATGGATTTGCATGTTCGGCAGATATTGTGGTAAAACCTATCATGTCTTACATTGATAATGGTTTTGCCCTTCCTTCCATTGCTGATTTTGAAAAGGTGATCACCGATAAAACGAAGGCCATTGCGATCTGTAACCCGAATAATCCAACCGGTTATTTATATTCCAGAGAAGAATTGGAAGCCTTACGTGAGCTTTGTTTGAAATACGATCTTTACTTATTCTCCGATGAAGCATACCGTGAATTCTGTTATGATGGTAAAGAGTTCATCTCTCCTATCCAGTTGGAAGGATTAGAAAACCATGTGGTTATTTTTGATACGGTTTCCAAAAGATATTCGGCATGTGGAGCTCGCATTGGCTGTATCATTACCAAGAACAAAGAACTATATCAAACTTCATTAAAATTCGCACAGGCTAGGTTGAGTCCTTCATTGGAAGGTCAGATTGCCGGTGAAGCTGCAGTAGATACACCAGATAGCTATTTTGAAGCAGTTTCTAAAGAATATACCGCTCGTAGGGATACCTTAGTAAGTGGATTGAACAAAATCGATGGTGTTTTCTGTCCCAACCCAGGTGGTGCATTCTACGTGGTGGCTAAATTACCGATAGATAATGCGGATAAATTCTGCCAATGGATTCTCGAAAGCTTTGATTATAACAATGAAACGGTGATGATGGCTCCTGCTACAGGATTTTATTCCACTCCAGGCGCCGGAACCAACGAAGTTCGATTGGCCTATGTCCTAAATCAAGATGATTTGAAAAAGGCTTTAATCTGCCTGGAGAAGGCTTTAGAAGCCTATCCAGGAAGAACAAATTAATTTCCATAAAACAATTTCTTCTTTTTAGCGTTCTATATATAGAAACTAATGAGAAGAATTTATGGATAAATTAAAGAAGTTCGAACTAATGGAGAAAATATCCAGGGAATTGGAAGACATTAGAAACAGCCAGCAGGCAGTTTTGGAAAAGATAGCCAAAGTGGAAGTCGATAACATCGAATTAGGCGATAAAACTATCGAATCGAAAATCCCTGATATATATCAAAGAACGGCAGATAATTCTGCTGCTATCTTAGAGATATTAAATTCCTTCCAGGAAAAAACCGATGATTTTGGATCGAAGAACAATATCGATCAACTTCGGGAACAACAAGAAATCGATAACTTGAAGTAAAATAGAAAAACCCCTCATCGAGGGGTTTTCTTTTTGTTATCGTTGTTTAGTTTAGTTCGTTAATTTCTCTCGCACCAAGTTCAGTACAAAATCCAATTGTTCCTCTTGTGTAAGATCTGTATTATCCAATACAATTGCATCTTCTGCTTGTCTTAATGGACTTTCTTCTCGGGTACTGTCAATATGATCTCGGTGAGCTAAATTCTCTTTCACCTCTTCCATAGTGATTTCCTCTCCTTTCGCAGCCAGTTCGGCATATCTTCTTTCCGCACGTACCTGTGGACTCGCCGTCATGAAAATCTTTAGATCGGCCGAAGGGAAAACTGTCGTGCCAATATCCCGACCATCCATCACAATATTTCTTTTCTTTCCCAATTGCTGTTGTTGATGAACCATTGCCTTGCGTACCGCTTTAATCGCACTCACTTCACTCACATATTCTGAAACTTCCATCGTACGGATCGCCTCCGAAACGTCTTCTCCATTCAACAGGATCTGCGTCTTTTCTAAGTTGGGCACAAAATCGATGTGGATATTATCCAAAGCTTGCTGTATCGCTACTTCATCATCCAAAGCGATATCATTGCGCTGTATAAATAAAGTTACCGCGCGGTACATGGCTCCAGAGTCCACAAAAACAAAATTCAACTTCTTGGCTACAGCTTTTGCAACCGTACTCTTTCCGCATGAGGAAAAGCCGTCGATGGCTACGGTAAAGTTTTTCTTTGTCATTTTAATTTGTGCCTCCTATCATGACGCCTGGTTTATTGACCAATGGGATTTTGATTAGATTTTCATCCACAATACTTTCTGGAAGGAAAATATATTTTTTATCATAGATGGTTCCATCGATGTAATAGCTTAACCAATATTCATTGGTCAGTCCAAACACCTGGATATCAATCGCTTCAATCTTTTGAACAGATTCGGCTTCCATATCGCCAATGAAATGTCTTAATGTAGTGGTTTTCACCTGCTTGCCATCCTTCTCGCCGTATCCTTTGGAAGAAACCAGTACGTTTTTGATGCCGACCGGCTTTTCATTGATCAGGTAAACATTCCACACCTTTGCCGTAGGACTTTCATTTTCTAATACCACCGCAATGGAGATATCCTCAACGATATTTAATGGTAAATCCTTTTTCATTAGAACTATTTTTTCTTCGCTCTGCTAGTTTTAGTGGTTTTAGTAGTGGTTTTGGTCGCTTTTGCTTTTTTACCAGTTCCACCTTTACTATCTTCTTCCGCCCATTTCAATACGTCAGCATAGGTAATTTTCTCTACTTCCGTGCCTTTTGGAATCT
The DNA here is from genome assembly GCF_037126265.1 of Sphingobacterium tenebrionis. Taxonomy (NCBI): domain Bacteria; kingdom Pseudomonadati; phylum Bacteroidota; class Sphingobacteriia; order Sphingobacteriales; family Sphingobacteriaceae; genus Sphingobacterium; species Sphingobacterium tenebrionis. The sequence continues at coordinate 16,864 of NZ_JAYLLN010000047.1, read as the reverse complement.
TCAGATTCTGTTTTCCAAAACGAACAAAAGGTCCCCAACGGCCGTTCTCTATTCTTGCCTCTGCATTCTCCTCAAATACGCGGATCACCTTATCTTTATCTTTCTGACGTTTTTCTTCAATGATCTGAATCGCCTGCTCTTCCTCTACATCCAACGGATCCAATCCTTTTGGTAAAGAATAAAAACTACTATTATGCCTGATATATGGTCCAAAACGACCAATGGCAACCGTCATTTCCTTATCCTCAAATTCACCAACCTTTTTCGGAAGCTTGAATAATTCCAGCGCCTCTTCCAAGGTAATGGTTTCGATCATCTGCCCTTTACGTAAAGAAGCGAACTGTGGTTTTTCTTCATCATCTGCAGTTCCGATCTGCACCAAAGGCCCAAATCTTCCCACACGTACAGAAATAGGTTTTCCTGAAACCGGGTCAACACCAAGTTCGCGTTCATGCGTTGCACGATCAGCGTTTTCAATGGTATTCTGCACCTCCGAATGAAACGGACCATAGAAATTGGAGAGCATATCCGTCCATTCTTTGAATCCCTGCGCGATCTCATCGAATTCCTTCTCCACTTTTGCGGTAAAGTGGTAATCTACAATACCTTTAAAATGTTGAACTAAAAAGTCATTAACCAGCACACCGATATCTGTAGGGAACATTTTATTCCTTTCAGCACCCGTGATCTCTGTTTTGCTCAAACTGCTGATTTCCCCATCCTGTAGTGTAATGGTTTGATACACGCGCTCTTTACCATCGCGGTCCTCTTTAACGACGTAGCCACGATTTTGGATGGTAGATATGGTTGGGGCATACGTAGAAGGTCTACCAATACCTAATTCTTCTAATTTTTTTACTAAGGAAGCTTCCGTAAAGCGCGCTGGAGGTCTTGAGAAACGCTCTGTAGCCTGCATGGTCTTTAAGGTTAAAGCTTGCCCCTTAGTCAATGGAGGTAACAAGGAGTTATCTGCATTATCATCTTCCAGATCCTCCTGGTCATCGTCGGAAGATTCAAAATATACTTTCAAGAAACCATCAAATTTCATCACCTCTCCAGTCGCTACAAATGCTTCAGAACGTGTTGATACTTCGATGTTTGCAACGGTTTTCTCAAACTCTGCTTCACTCATTTGTGAGGCAATCGCACGCTTCCAGATCAATTCGTAAAGTCTTCTTTCCGAATTATCCCCATCAATGCTATGTTCGCTGAAATAGGTCGGTCTGATCGCTTCGTGAGCCTCTTGTGCTCCCTGTGCTTTTGTTTTATATTGTCGCTGCTTATGGTATTTGTTCCCATAAGCTTTAGTAATTTCATCTTGTGCCGCCTGTAACGCCGTATCGGATAGGTTTACCGAGTCGGTACGCATATAGGTTATACGTCCGGCCTCATATAATCTTTGGGCAACCTGCATGGTCCTGGCTACGGAGAATCCTAATTTACGACTGGCCTCCTGTTGAAGCGTCGATGTTGTAAAAGGTGCCGATGGCGTGCGTTTAGAAGGTTTGGTTTCTAAAGAGGTAACTTGGTAAGCTGCTTGTACGCAATCTTTCAAAAAGGTATTTGCTTCTTCAAAATTGCTGAAACGCTTAGGTAATTCGGCCTTGAATTGTTCTTTACCCTTACCAGTTTTAAAAATGGCAACCACCTTAAAGCTTGCTTCAGCATTAAATCTATTGATTTCACGCTCTCTTTCTACAATAAGTCTTACTGCAACTGATTGAACACGACCTGCTGACAGTGAAGGTTTTACCTTGCGCCAAAGAACAGGCGATAGCTCAAAACCTACCAAACGGTCCAATACCCGTCTAGCCTGTTGCGCATTCACTAAGTTAAAGTCTATTTTTCGAGGTGATTCAATTGCTTTTAGAATAGCTGGCTTTGTAATCTCATGAAAAACAATACGTTTGGTGTTGTCATCCTTTAAACCCAAGGTTTCATATAAATGCCAGGAAATGGCTTCTCCCTCGCGGTCCTCATCGGATGCTAACCATACTGTTTCTGCTGCTTTAGCTAATTTCTTGAGTTCCGAAACGATCGCTTTTTTATCAGAAGGTACTTCGTATTTCTGTTTGAAGTTATCATTGGTATCGATGGCATCATCGGTCTTTACCAGATCCCGAATATGCCCATAACTTGATTTTACTAAAAAATCTTTCCCCAAATATCCTTCAATTGTTTTTGCTTTCGCTGGAGACTCAACTATCAATAGATTTTTCGCCATTTACTATAAGATTTCATGCAAAGAAAACGATTTCAAAACGGAATGCAAATTAAAATATGATATCTGCCAAGTAAAAAACAGCAAATACCACAGAAGCAATACCATTAGCAGTCATAAATGCGCGGTCTACCCGACTGAGGTCTGTAGGGCTTACAATGCGATGCTGATAGATCAACATCAGGCCATACAACGCGACACCGATATAATAGAAGATACCCGTAGGCATAAACCAGATCGGCAATAGTACAAAAATGAAAGATAATATATGTAGCACTTCGGATATCCGTAAGGCGTTCTTTGCTCCAAAATTGGCCGGAATGGAGTTCAATCCATTGGCCTTATCAAATTCCTCATCCTGTAGAGCATAAATGATGTCAAAACCACTCACCCAGGTCAGCACTGCTAAACCATAAAAAATGGGAACAATATTAAAATGTCCTGTTACGGCCAAATAAGCTCCTACAGGTGCCAAGCCCAAGCCTATTCCCAGCACGATATGGCATAAGGGTGAAATCCTTTTCATGTAAGAATAAAAAAGGATCACGAACAGGGCGACCGGTGATAGCATCAAGCACATCGGATTGATGAAATAACAGGCCAGCATGAAGATCAAACAATTGATGATGGTGAATAGTAATGCCTGTTTGGGTGCAATCCTTCCCGCTGGAATATCCCGAACCGCTGTTCTTGGGTTGAGGGCGTCGATATCCCTGTCAAGGTATCTATTAAAGGCCATGGCGGCATTTCTTGCGGTTACCATACATAACAACACCAAAAGAAATAATTTCCATTCAAACTGATAATTTGTGGTGTGGATGGCCAAGAAGAAACCGATGATGGCAAATGGTAAAGCGAAAATACTATGTGCAAAAAGCACGAGCGACATGTATTTCTTCATAATTACTCAATCGGCGATACAAAATTTTGATTGACATCATCTATCGCCTGAAGCACTTTATCGCAACCTAATTTGGTTTCGGCAGAGGTCAGGAAATTCGGAGGAATTTCTTCGAACCATTTTTTTAAGGCACGACGGAATTTCGCCACGTTCTGATCCGATTTTACGCCAGACTGTTTATCCGCTTTCGTGAATACCAACATAAATGGAATCCCCTCTTCACCTAACCAGCAACAGAAATCCAAATCGATCTTTTGAGGTTCATGTCTACTATCGATCAAAACAAAAACACATTGCAGGTTTTCACGGTGTCTTAGGTAGGCGCGAATAAACTTTTCCCATTCTGCCCGGCTTTTTTTGGAAACCTGTGCAAAACCATATCCCGGCAAATCCACCAGATACCAGGTGTTATTGATGATGAAATGGTTGATGAGTTGGGTTTTTCCCGGCTTCTGCGATGTTTTTGCCAAGTATTTACGACCCGTAATGGCATTGATCAACGAGGATTTTCCTACATTGGATCTTCCGATAAACGCATATTCTGGTTTATCAGCTAGCGGTAGTTTTGATACCTCTGTATTGCTACTTACAAATTCGGCCTGTTTGATGATCATGGCACAAAGGTACAATAAATAAGAAAAATTTATTTACATTCATGCCCAAATTACCTCAAGATGCTAGATATACGACACATTGTGAAGCAGTATGCCAATCATACGGCATTAAATGATGTTTCATTTATAGTCCCTAAAGGACAGATTTTCGGTTTGTTAGGTCCTAATGGTGCCGGAAAGACCTCACTGATCCGTATCATCAATCAGATTACTGCACCTGATGCCGGTGAAATCTATTTTGATGGCGAACGCCTTTCTCCCAAACATATCGGAAGAATTGGTTACCTGCCGGAAGAAAGAGGCCTCTATAAAAAAATGGAGATCGGCGAACAGTTGATCTATCTAGCCCAATTGAAAGGCCTTTCGAAACAGGATGCCAAACAACGCATTAAATATTGGTTTGAAAAACTGCAGATTGAATCCTGGTGGAATAAGAAAGTGGAAGATCTCAGTAAGGGAATGCAACAGAAGGTGCAGTTTGTTGCCACGGTATTGCACGAGCCAGACCTGATCATATTGGACGAACCCTTCTCTGGATTTGATCCCGTGAATGCCCAGATTATTCAGGACGAGATCTTGGAACTGAATAAAAAAGGGGCTACTATTATCTATTCAACCCATCGGATGGAATCTGTAGAAATGCTGTGCGACCATATCGCCTTGATCAATAAATCCAAATTGATCTTGGAGGGATCGGTAAAACAGATCAAAAATCAATATAAAAACCAGACGTATAAGATTCAATATGTGTTGAAGCCCGAGTATACATCGCTGCTTGAACATTCCAGCCTCTATGAGATCATCCAACATGAAGTTGGCGAGGAGTCTAAATTGACGATTCAATTAAATCCTGGTATCAACTTGAATGACGTATTGCTTCACCTGATCCCGATGATGGAAATCCATCAAATATTTGAAATCGTTCCAACGATGAATGAGATATTCATTGATAAAGTAACATCTAATTATTAAGAAGACAAGAGCCTAGTTATGAATAAGATTATATTAATCATTCAAAGAGAATATTTAAGTAGGGTTAAAAAGAAAACTTTTCTATTGACGACTTTTTTAGTGCCCTTATTTTTTATTGGTATCTACGTAGGTGCATTCTATCTGACGAAAAAAAGCTTTGAAGACAACAATGCCATTGTCTATGTATTGGACAACACCAACCAGGTCGGCAAGGAGTTGGTGAACAATAAAAACATCACCTTCACGCATTCTGCGGATGAATTGGGTGTTCAATTGAAAAAGGTCAAAGATGCAGGGGATAATACCAGTCTATTAATAATCCCTCAGGATTTCTTCGAAACCCAGAAAATCGAATTTCTATCCTCCGGAAAGCCCAATATCAATACGCAATCCGAAATTGAGAAGCAGTTGGAAACGGTCATGTTGAATTACCAATATGCTAAACTGAATATTGACCCGGATAAAATCAAGAACATTGATAGCTCGGTCAAGATTTCCGCTAAGGAGATCACCGATTCGGGCGAAGCCAAAGAAAGTGATACCCGCATAGCTATGGGTATTGCCATGGCCTTGTCCGTATTGATCTACCTTTCCCTCTTTTTATATGGCGCTCAGGTAATGCGTGGTATTATTGAGGAAAAATCCAATAGGATTGTCGAGGTGGTTATATCCTCGGTGAAACCTTTCCAATTGATGATGGGAAAAATCATTGGTATTGGTCTGGTCGGGATTACCCAATTCATCCTATGGATCATTTTAAGCTTTGGATTGATCAGTTTGGCAACTTCCACACTGATCGACAAGGATGAGTTTATTGCCCAAACGGAACAACAAGCCGCTCAAAATGCCAATCCGGAGAATGAGGATATGTCGATGGTTGCCAGTTTAGGAAGTGCTTTGGATTCCGTGAATTTTCCTGAGCTATTGACCTGTTTCTTCTTGTTCTTTTTAGGCGGTTATATGCTTTATTCAGCCCTGTTTGCTGCAGTAGGTTCTGCGGTCGATAATGAAACAGAGGCCAATCAGTTTACCATGCCTATTACCGCCCCTCTCCTGTTGGCCTATGTGCTCTCTTTTGGGGTGTTGATAAATGATCCGCACGGAAGCATTGCAACTTGGTTAAGTTTTATACCTTTGACCTCTCCTATTGCCATGTTGGTCCGTGTTCCATTTGGGGTACCAGTATGGCAGATCGCTTTATCATTTGCTTTATTGGTAGCTGGATTTATATTCACCACTTGGGTAGCAGCCCGAATCTATCGCGTAGGCATTTTGATGTATGGCAAAAAAGCCAGCTTTAAAGAGCTGATCAAGTGGTTTGGCTATAAGAATTAATATAATAGAATTAGAAATCAATATACGAATTAGCGACAATACCATCCAATGTCAAGTCTGATCAATCTTACTGTATTCAAGAAGTTCCTATCCTCCAATACTTCCGGAGGAATATTATTGTTTGTCTGTGTGATTTTATCCTTGATAATAGCCAATACGGGGCTTGCTTCTGGTTTTAACAACATCCTGCAGACTACTTTTGGTTTCGAGAACGAAAGTATCCAACTGAAATATTCCGTAAAGGCTTGGATTGACGATGGGTTGATGGCTATATTCTTCCTCTTGGTTGGATTGGAGATCAAAAGGGAATTGGTAGAAGGAGAATTGTCCTCGCCTAAAAAAGCCGCACTGCCTATTCTGGCCGCTATTGGTGGAGCTATCGTTCCTGCCATTATCTATTCGGTCTTAAATAAAGGGGAAGCCACTTTTCATGGCTGGGGAATCCCGATGGCTACCGATATTGCTTTTGCCTTAGCGATCATGACCCTATTAGGTAACCGCGTTCCCGCAAGTTTAAAGATCTTTCTAGCGGCTTTAGCTATTGTGGATGATTTATTGGCCATCTTGGTTATTGCTATATTCTATTCCACAGAACTTCATTATACCTATCTGATGTATGCTGGGGCCTTATTGGCACTATTGGTGGCCTTTAATTTTTTTGGGGTCAAAAGTATTTGGGCGTATATCATCCCAGGGGTCTTTATCTGGTATTTTATCCATCATTCGGGAATCCATGCAACCATTGCTGGTGTATTGGTTGCCATGACCTTGCCCACCACGCCGGATGCAACAGAATCTCCTTTGGAAAAATTAGAACATGCCCTGGCAAATCCTGTTAACTTCATCATCATACCTTTGTTCGCCTTGGTCAATACCAATATTACCATTCACGGCGAAATGGTAAGCGGATTGACAACTCCCTTGGGATTGGGAATCATCCTCGGGCTTTTCTTTGGAAAGACGATTGGTATTTTTCTCACTTCTTGGTTATGCGTAAAATCAAAGATCGCAAACCTGCCGGAACTGGCTTCTTGGAAACATATGATCGGTGTGGGCATGTTGGGTGGTATTGGGTTCACGATGTCCATTTTTATCTCCATGCTATCCTTTAAAGATCCCGTTTTCATTGAAGAGGCTAAATTTGCCGTGCTTATTGGTTCCTTGATTTCTGGATTTCTGGGTTATCTATGGTTATCAGCGCTCAGCAAAAAGAAAGACAACTAGTCGGCATCCTTCAAAAATTCTCTTCTCAGCAACTATCGTCAAAGTAGAATTACAGCTACAAATTGTCGGGCATATTGTTATGGAAATGGTGTAAAAATAATAAAGCTTGAGTCAATCGGGCGATCGCTCAAGCTTTAAAAAATAACCTCTTTATGAGGTAATCAACCTAAACCTAAGACAAAGGTAGATAAATTCTATTAATAAATCCAAATGTTTTGTGGGAATTAGCTTCTGTACTCTGGTCTAAAATTTTTAACTATCTGGAAATCAGAAGATTAAATTTCAAAAAAAAAGGTTTTCAAACGGGGAGAATGAAAACCTTTAATAACCAATTATAAACCTAAATTATGATGACACAAAGATAGTGTACAATTTACACTTTTGCAAATATTTTTTTATTTTTTTTTAAAATCCGCTTTTAACCTGAACTAAATGGCTAAACAATATTCGGTTTTGGAAGCTGGGCAGCTTAAAATAATATCTTAACTTTGTATCAAAGAATCAATATATGTTTACAGGTATCATAGAAACTTTAGGACGCGTTACGAAAATAGAACATGAACAATCCAATATCCATTATTTTGTGGAATCCCCTATTAGTTCAGCTTTAAAAATCGATCAGAGTGTTTCCCACAATGGGGTTTGTTTAACAGTGGTCGGTATGGAAGGTGATGTTCACCAAGTAACCGCAATCAAAGAAACTTTGGAAAAGAGTTCGCTTGGCCTGTTAAAAGAAGGTGATCAGGTGAACTTAGAGCGCTGTACACAAATTGGCGGTCGTTTAGATGGACATATTGTTCAGGGCCATGTAGATCAAACGGCGATCTGTGTGGCTGTCGAACCCCAGGATGGTAGTACCCTGTTTACTTTTGAATATGATCCGGAGAAACAAAATGTAACCGTGGAAAAAGGTTCGATTACAGTTAATGGAATCAGTTTAACAGTGGTTAATTCTGGAAAGAATTCATTTTCTGTCGCGATTATCCCCTATACCCTGGAGCATACCAACCTACATCAGGTGGAAGTTGGATCTACGGTCAACTTGGAGTTTGATATCATTGGTAAATATGTAAGCAAGTTGCTTGCTCTGAGATCCTAAAGTGCGAAACCCATTACTTCTTTTTTCCGTTTCGTTTTAAAGCGATCCGGTACCAATTGTAGGATTTCATTTTTCAATAAATTGATGGCCTGTTTCTTCACATAATTCTGTGGAGTGACAATACTGATCTCCCGTACCGGTTCCGGAGCGCGGAAGTAGCGTACATTCTGTAATTGATCTTCATCATAATTACTGATACTCAATTCCGGAAGGATAGTCATACCGCCATTCAGATCAACCATTCTTTTTAAGGTTTCCACACTCCCGGTATTGTAATCAAAAGAACCTTCCTTCGATTGGTTGTGCTTGTAATTGCAGATATTCAAAACCTGTCCGCGCATGCAGTGCCCTTCGTTCAATAACCATAGTTTTTCATCAGCAATCTCTTCTGCGCTGAGTATTTTCTTCTGGTATAAGGAACTCTTTTCGGAGACATACGCCACAAAGGTCTCGTAAAATAAGGGAATCTCATTGATGGATGAATCATGTATAGGGGTAGATAATAACCCGCAATCCAAGGTGCCTAATTTTAGTTCCTGTACGATCTGTTCCGTGGTATATTCCCAGATCTGAAGCTTAAGTTTATCGTGTTTTTTTAGGAAGTTAGAAATAACAGCGGGCAATAAATAAGGTGCAACAGTAGGGATTACACCGATTCGTAGTTCTCCAGTGAGCTCTCCTTTCTCGGTCTGTAGCAGTTCATTTATTTTTTTGCTCTCCGTGAGCACGGTCCTTGCTTGTTCTAGAATCTTTTCGCCAATCTCTGTAGGTACTACTGGTTGTCTGCTCCTATCAAAAATCTTCACCCCTAAGGATTCTTCCAGCTTTTGGATCTGCATACTCAGGGTTGGTTGGGTTACATAACATTTTTCGGCGGCAGCAACAAAACTTCTATAGGTATCTACGGCTATAATATATTCTAATTGTACAAGTGTCATTCTATAAATTTTGATTATACAAACATACGACGACTATAGCCGAATTGCTACAAAATTCCTGAAAAAAGTAGCCTTCAGTAAAAAGGCCTGTTTTAGTATGGTAAAACGATGATTTCGGTAAAAAAACATGGTTAAAGCATGCTTAAAGCATGATTTTGTAACCCAACCATAGGAAAAGCATACTTTCACATTACTTTCAGTATGCTTTTACAACGAAGAAAAGGCTATTCCATGTATCATGTAATAGCCTTTTTTAATGATTATTAATGAGAGAGATTCTTTTTAATCTTGCTTGCGATGCTTGATTTCCAACTCCAGGATAATATCTCTTTTCTTACCTTCTAAAAAAGAAAGGTTGCCAGCCACAAAAATACCTTTTTCATCGGTATTGATGTTTCTGATGCCGTAAACCGAACTTTCATCGTCCGGGTTGCTCATGCCTTCATAGCGATATAGATAATCGATGGTATAATCAGCTGCCTCTGCCAGCAAGCCATCAAACTCAATATTGTAATCTACGGTATATCCTTTTGCCTGTAGATGGTCTAAGGCTTCCTTTGCATTTGCATAGTCGTTTTTAGTGGTCATATCAAATCCTTTTTTTGTTTTAAAACAGTTAACTTTGGCTATTGTTTCATTAAATATACTAAATCGAAATCTATTCTGAACATATGGCCCATTCCATTCCTCCCGCAAAAAACACCCCCAGCGAAGCATTTGAAAGATTATTGGAAGTTTTATATACCCTACGTTTGGAATGTCCTTGGGATAAAAAACAGACGATGGAATCCCTACGACATCTGACCATCGAGGAAATGTATGAATTGGCGGATGCCATCTTGGATAAGGACCATAAGGAGATCAAGAATGAACTGGGTGATATATTGATGCATTTGGTGTTCTACGCGCGGATTGCCGAGGAAGAACAGCAATTTACCATAGTCGATGTGCTGAACGGTATCTGCGATAAATTGATCAGTAGACATCCCCATATTTATGGAGATGTACAAGCGGAAACCGACGAAGTGGTGAAACAGAATTGGGAAAGCATAAAATTGAAAGAGGGAAATAAGTCGGTCCTTTCCGGCGTGCCTAAAAGTCTTCCTGCATTAGTAAAAGCTTATCGGATTCAGGATAAGGTCAGAGGCGTCGGTTTTGATTGGGAAGATAAAAAGCAGGTTTGGGAGAAAGTAGAAGAAGAATTGGCCGAATTTAAGGCGGAATTCAATATAGAGCAGGAAAACATCAATTTAGAACGTGCAGAAGCCGAGTTTGGTGACCTGTTGTTCTCGTTGATCAATTATGCCCGACATCTGGGTATCAACCCGGAGAATGCCTTGGAGAAAACCAACAAAAAATTCATGTTCCGTTTCAATTACCTGGAAGAGAAATCCAAAGCAGATGGTAAGATCTTGGGTCAGATGAGCCTGGAGGAGATGGATGTTTATTGGAACGAAGCTAAACGTTTAAAATAGCAGGTTTTCCATTCTTATTTCCTTATCTTTAGGCTGATACAAAACCTATATATGAAAATTTTGATAAAGATTTTGAAATGGTTGGGGATCCTGCTGGGTTCTTTCCTACTCTTGACCATTGTTTCACTCTATGTTTTCAAGGTCGATTATATCCTAAAAGGCATTTATGTCATTTACATGAAAGGCCATACGACGGCCTATCTGGACGATTACCACTATTTCGATAACCATACCGTCAAGCATGGCACACCTCAACCATGGCCAATCTCCGCATCCTATAATCAAGTGCCGATCACGGATTCATTGAAAAGAATCCATGAACGATCTGGTTCTATAGCGTATATGATCATTCATCAGGATAGTATCTGGTTTGAGGAGTATTATGGTGGATATTCGGATTCCTCCAGATCCAACTCCTTCTCCATGGCAAAAAGTATGGTCGCGGCCCTGCTTGGAAAGGCCATTGAAAACGGTTTGGTAAAAAGTATAGATCAGAAAGTAAAAGATTTTGTACCTGAGGTGCAAGGTCCATTTGCTGATTCCTTGACGTTAAAAGATCTGGTTTCCATGAGTTCAGGGATGAAATGGGAGGAGAAATATTACGATCCATTCTCGATCACTACCAGGTTATACTTTGATAAGGATATTGTTGGCGCCTTGGATGCGATGCCGATCAACGCCAAGCCAGGACAAGGATTTAAATACCAAAGCGGGGACACCCAATTATTGGGTATAGCCTTGCAAAGAGCAGGTAAGAAATCACTTTCAGAGTTGATGACCCAGTATTTTTGGGAACCCATGGGGGCAGAACATGATGCCCTATGGCAGTTGGACAGTAAGGAAAAGGGCATCGAAAAGGCTTACTGTTGTTTTGCAAGTAATGCCAGGGATTTTGCCCGCTTCGGAAAACTCTATCTTCAGCACGGAAAATGGAATGGACAGCAATTGCTGGATTCCAGCTATGTTTCGCAATCATTAACCAATCGATTCCCGGATTCTCCGGAGTATGGCTATGGCTGGTGGATGGGGAATTATCAACAAAAGCCTTATTTCTATATGGATGGGCATTTGGGGCAATTTGTGATCGTGGTTCCTGAAGATGATCTCATCGTGGTGAGACTCGGACATAGTAACGACGGTAAAAACAAGGCAGATCCAGCTTCTTCCTTCTATAATTTCATTCATCAGGCTTATATCATGTTGGGCGATCGGATAAAAAGTAATACTTCCGAATAGGATTTCTTACCTTTGCAGCATGAAAAATTTAGCTGTTATCTTTGATATGGATGGGGTTATCGCCCATACGAATCCCTATCATGCAAAAGCCTTTGAAGTCTTTTTTGACCGTCACCAAATCACTTATAGCGAAGAGGAATTTGAAAAGCACATGTATGGTAAACATAACAGCCATATTTTTACCTATTTCTTTAAAAGACCTATACAAGGCTCAGAGTTGTTGACTTTAGAGGATGAAAAGGAAGGTTTGTTCCGTGAAATCTATCAGGAAGAGGCCAAGCCTATCCCCTTTCTCCCCGATTTTCTAGCTGATCTAAAAGCTCATGATTTTAAATTAGGGGTTGCTACTTCCGCACCTCGAGCAAATATGGATCTAATACTGGACCGCCTTTCCATCCGTGATTTCTTTAGTTCTACCCTTGGAAGTGAAAATGTGGAACTGCACAAACCTCATCCAGAGGTTTATCTGAAATCTGCTGAAAACCTTCAAATAGATCCTTCGGCATGTTTTGTTTTTGAAGATTCTTTCTCTGGAGTGACCGCAGGATTAAATGCCGGAATGCATGTGGTGGGCGTATTGAGCTCCCATCAACAAGCAGATCTCCCCATCTGTAAAGCGTATATACAGGATTATAAAGGTTTGAATGCCGATTTTCTATTGAAATTGATGGATTAGGAACATTTTTTCGTTTTTATAATATTTCAATTTCCACCTAACATATTGACTCTTAATTTGTTTAAATTTATAGGAGCCTAATAGGCCTGTAATTTTGACATGAAATTTTTAATATTTATGTCATAATTGCAGTTTATGTCCATTTAAATGGGCTGGGCATTGGTTTTGATGCATACGTTAGAAAAGAAAATAACTAATCTATGAATTTTAATAATTTTACGATAAAGGCTCAAGAAGCCATACAAAAAGCCTCTGAAATTGCTGTAGGAAACCAACAACAAGCGATAGAACCCATTCATATTTTAAAAGCATTGTTGACCGTTGATGAAAATATCATCGGGCATCTCTTGAAAAAACTGAATGTCAATCTAAACTATGTGAATGCAGAGGCCGACAAGCAGATTGCCGCACTTCCAAAGGTTAGCGGTAGTAATGTTTATCTGAGTAATAGCGCCAATGCGGTATTACAGAAAGCCCAAAGCTATTTGAAAGAGTTTAATGATGAGTTTGTTTCTATTGAACATATTCTTTTGGCTTTATTAACAGCCAATGATAAGGCTTCTGCCCTATTAAAAGATCAGGGCGTAAATGAGAAGGATCTTAAATTGGCCATCAAGGAATTGCGAGGAAACAATAGGGTAACGGATCAGAATGCGGAAGCTACTTACAATGCTTTAGGAAAATATGCTCGGAATCTGAATGAATATGCAGAATCAGGAAAATTAGATCCGGTAATCGGGCGTGATGAAGAAATTCGCCGGGTGATGCAGATCCTTTCCCGCAGGACCAAAAACAATCCGATTTTAGTGGGTGAACCCGGTGTTGGTAAAACTGCCATCGCGGAAGGAATTGCCCATCGGATCATCAAAGGTGATGCACCGGAGAATTTAAAATCCAAAACGGTGTTCTCCTTGGATATGGGTGCTTTGATTGCAGGAGCCAAATATAAAGGTGAATTTGAAGAACGCTTGAAAGCGGTAGTGAAAGAGGTATCAGATAGTGATGGCGAGATCATTCTTTTCATTGATGAGATCCATACCTTGGTTGGTGCAGGTGGTGGCGAAGGTGCTATGGATGCAGCCAATATCTTGAAACCAGCCTTGGCAAGAGGTGAATTGCGTGCCATTGGTGCGACTACTTTGAATGAGTATCAGAAATATTTTGAGAAAGACAAGGCATTGGAGCGTCGTTTTCAGAAGGTTATGGTGGAAGAGCCTGATACCCAGGATGCGATCTCTATCCTTCGCGGATTGAAAGAGCGCTATGAAACCCATCATAAGGTAAGAATATTGGATGAGGCGATCATCGCGGCTGTTGAACTATCACAACGCTATATTACCGATCGTTTCTTGCCCGATAAGGCCATCGACTTGGTGGATGAAGCTGCTTCAAAGTTGAGGTTGGAAATGGACTCCGTTCCAGAATCCGTGGATGAATTGGATCGTCGGATCATGCAGTTGGAAATTGAAAGAGAGGCTATCAAAAGAGAAAATGACGAGAAGAAGGTAAAAGAACTATCTGAAACCATTGCCAATCTTTCCAACGAGCGTGATTCCTTGAAGGCTGCTTGGCAATCGGAGAAGACCCTGGTTGATCAAGTTAACCAAGAAGCGCAAAATATTGAAGATTACAAATTAGAAGCGGAACAAGCTGAGCGTGCAGGTGATTACGGTAAAGTAGCGGAATTACGTTATGGAAAGATCAAGGAAGCGCAGGATGCTGTAGAACGTTTGAAAAAAGAACTGGCAGAAAAACAGGATAGCAGCCGCATGTTGAAAGAGGAAGTAACCTCGGAAGATATTGCAGACGTGGTTTCTAAATGGACCGGTATCCCTGTCAATAAAATGATTCAATCGGAACGCGAAAAACTATTGAATCTGGAGGAAGAATTGCACAAACGTGTGGCCGGACAAGATGAAGCCATTGAAGCGATATCAGATGCAATTCGGAGATCCAGAGCAGGTTTGAGTGATGCTAAAAGGCCGATTGGTTCGTTCATATTCTTGGGAACCACCGGTGTGGGTAAAACAGAATTGGCGAAAGCCTTGGCCGAATTCTTATTTGATGATGAGCAGGCTTTGGTACGTATCGATATGTCGGAATACCAGGAACGTCATGCCGTTTCCAGATTGATCGGAGCGCCTCCGGGATACGTTGGTTATGATGAAGGTGGACAATTGACAGAAGCTGTTCGTCGTAGACCGTATTCGGTGGTGTTATTGGATGAGATCGAAAAAGCACATCCAGATGTGTTCAACATTTTATTGCAGGTGTTGGATGATGGCCACTTAACGGATAATAAAGGGCGTGTGGTCAATTTCAAGAACACCATTATTATCATGACCTCGAATACAGGATCCCATATCATCCAGGAGAATTTTTCTAAATTGATGGATGGAAACCGTGAGGAAATTATCGCGAAAACCAAGGATGAGGTGTTTGAATTATTGCAGAAATCCATCCGTCCGGAATTCTTGAACAGGATTGATGAAATTATCATGTTTACTCCGCTTTCAAGGGATGAAATTGGAGATATCGTTCGGATGCAGTTTGGAAAGGTCCAAAGGCAATTGGCCGAACAGAATATTTTCTTAACAGCCACTGATGAAGCGTTGGATTGGTTGGCACAGCTGGGTTATGACCCAGTATATGGTGCAAGACCATTAAAACGGGTAATTCAAAAACGTATTCTGAATGAATTGTCGAAAGAAATCCTTTCTGGAAAAATCACTTCGGATTCGGTTATTGAATTGGATAGTTTTGACCATCAATTTGTATTCATCAATAAGGATAAGAACAAAGAAGGATAAAATAGTTTTTACGATTATTCATTGATCTTTAGGTCAGCTAAATAATATTAAACAGGGAACCAGTGGTGTTCCCTGTTTTTTTTATTTTTGAAAGGATTAGGATTGAACCCATGCTTAAGATTTTAGAAAAACATATTAATGCTATCGTTCCTATGCCTGCGGCGGACTTTCAGGAACTTACAAACTATGTAGAAGTTGTTTCCTTAAATAAAAAAGAATACCTGCAGGAACTGGATCACTATTCGAATGACCAATATTTTGTGTTACAGGGATGTTTAAGGATGTTTACCCTGAATGAAAAAGGGGTAGAAATGACTACCGACTTTGCTTTGGAGAACTGGTGGATCTCAGATCATAAATCGTTGTTGCAGGAAACCAAATCCTTATGTGCCATACAGGCAGTTGAAAAAAGTGCGGTCATACGGATGAGTAAACAGAATGAAGTGAAAATATGCGAACGATTTCCTGTCATGTATGCTTATTTTTCGGCAGTTTATCGAAAAGCATATGCCGCTGCTCAATACCGAAACATCTTATTTAAACTTTATTCTAAAGAGGAAATCTACCTACAGTTCAGCAGGAATTTTCCTGATTTTATGCAACGTGTCCCTCAGTATTTAATAGCTTCCTATTTGGGCTTAACGCCGGAATATGTTAGTGAGATACGCAAGAAAAGTATTTCTTAAACTGGTTTAAGATTTCTTTGGCGCTAATGGATTTACTTTGTGGTATTAAATAATTGAAAAAATTAATTAGACATGAAAGCAAGAATGAACATTTCGGCGATTGAGCCAAAGGGATATCAAGCGGTATTAGGATTAGAAAATTTCGTACAGCATTCTGGTTTAGAGAAATCGCATATTGAATTGATTAAGATCAGAGCTTCCCAGATAAATGGTTGTGCGTTTTGTATTAATATGCACACAAAAGATGCGTTGAAACAGGGAGAAACGACTCAACGGATTTTTTTATTGGATGCTTGGAGGGAAACCAATCTTTATGATGAGAAGGAACGTGTGATTCTGGCGATGACGGAAGAAATTACGATGATTTCTAAGGCAGGATTAAAGGAAGAGACCTATGCGGAGGCGGAAAAGGTTTTTGATGAGGGGTATATCGCGAAGATAATATTGACTATTGCTACGATTAATGTTTGGAATAGAATTGCGATCAGTTCTTTGACACAGCCTTTGTAGGGGGGCGGTGTAAAGATTGCTTCGTTCCTCGCAATGACGCGGGGTGTTGTACCTCTTCGCAATGAACTGTGTATATATCCAAATAATAAATTAAATTTTCTCCAAATAATATTCTGATTAGGCCGCTTTTGCGATGTAGCCCTTTCCAGATTTTGCGATGGCGAATG
>NZ_JAYLLN010000046.1:0-30342 GCF_037126265.1 Sphingobacterium tenebrionis | reverse complement strand
ATCCAATAGTGAAGAAAGAGTTTGTATAGTACATATAGTATTACCAAATTTGCCTGTATAATCAATTCAGAATTAAACCAATAATCTGTATAGCTATATAAGGACAAGACAGTTTTTATTCGTACTGAAAGTAGGGTGAAAGCATGGTGAAAGTATGCTTTTTGTATGTTTAGTTACTAAAAACATACTTTAACCATATTTAAACCACGATTTCATAGCGAAATCATAGGGTTAGCATACATTTTTCTACATCTTTTGGATCCGTTGCCCAAGAGGTGACCAAGCGAACTACAGCTTCTTCCGATGATCGCTTTTCCCAAACGTAAAATTCAAAATCTTGTTGTAGTCTTTCAATCAGCTCCACAGGCAAAATGGGAAACAGTTGGTTACTTTCTGGTTGGCTGGCAAAAGCATAACCTTTAGCTTCGAAAGCTTTGGCCAATCGCATGGCCTGGGTATTTGCATGCTCTGCAAGTTGAAAATACAGGTTATCGGAAAAAAGGGCTAAAAATTGGGCACCCAATAATCTGCCCTTGGCCATCAGCGCACCCCGCTGTTTTAAGGTATAGGGAAAGCCTTCTGCCAATTCGGGCCTGTTGAATACTAAAGCCTCTCCCAATAGTCCCCCATTTTTGGTCGCTCCAATATAAAAGGCGTCCGTTAATTCAGCTAGATCGGCTAAACTCAAATCATTGTAGGGTGAGGTCAAGGCAACACCTAAACGGGCACCATCTACATACAAGAATAAATTATTGCTTTTGCAATAATCCGCTATCTCTTTAATTTCCTGTTTCTTATAAACGGTTCCCAATTCTGTCGTTTGGGAAAGATAAACCAGTTTCGGTTTCACCATGTGATGATCGGTATGTAAACTAACTACATCATCAATCCCCTGTACCGTGAGCTTGCCTGCAATATTCTTCACCAAGTTTATCTTATGTCCGGTATACTCGATGGCACCTGTTTCGTGCACTTCAATATGCCCTGTATCGGCTGCAATTACCGACTCATAGGGCTTCAATAGATGGCTGATCAATAGTAGGTTGGCTTGGGTACCACCAGCAACAAAAAAAATTTCTGCTTCCGATTTCCCCAAGGCTTCTCGAATTTTATCCTTTGCGGCCTTACTCAGACTATCTTCGCCATAACCAGGCTCCTGGTTAAAATTAGTATCCATCAGGAGCGATAAAATGGCGGGATGAGCACCTTCGCTATAGTCATTCTTAAAGCTTATTCTGTTTTCCATGTCCAAAAATAATAAAAACAAATTAGGCCATATCCATAGAGTGGATACGGCCTAATTCTTTGTATTAATTGAATTTATTAGATCGTCTTATTTGGCAAACATGCCTGCTAAGCTATCTAGAATACTTCCCTTGGTTCCCTTATCATTTTTTTGGTTGAAGAACTCCCCTACCAGATCGCCTAATCCACCGGAAATATTTGGCTGAGTAGACTGGGTATTGGAAGCAGCACCTCCACCTAGAACACTACCGATCAAATCACCTAAACCACCTCCAGAAGCGTTGGTATTGCTGCCACCGCCACCTAAGATGCTACCAAGCAAGTCGCCGATACCACCACCGGAAGAACCAGCACCAGCATCCTGTTGTTTTTTCTTACCAAGGTATCCCATTACCAATGGTGCCAATAAAGCCAAGATACCACCTATCTTACCAATGCTGATACCTGATTTTTCGGATAATGATTCTTTCACATTTTCGGTATTTCTTCCGAACATATGGTTTACGATCTTGTCTTCATCTTCTGTAGGACCATCATTGAACAATCCGGCCAAGTTATCAAAGATTCCTCCGCTATGTTTTGTATCGATTGCATTTTGTATACCTTGTGCCTGTTCAGGGCTTTTCTGCGCATTATAGTTCAATGCAGACATCATCAAAGGAATGGCTGCAGAAACAACCCATTGTGTTTGATTTTTATCAATCCCTAATTTTTGGGAAATACCTTCAACGGCTTGAGAACCAATCCCGCCGGAAATTAAATCTGTAATGTTCATGTTTTAGTTTATTTTTTGTTAATAAATATTACATTTATAAATCAAATATAAAGCCAAATACATATCATGAATAAAACCCGTCTTTTATTTTTTACATGCTGTACATTTTTGTTTACAGCCTGTCAAAACAACCAACAAAAAGAAGAGCCGGCGAACGTTGAAGAGATCAAATTGAATGCAGATATTGCCAAATCTATTTTTTCCTTACCTACCCATTGTTTACAGATCGAATATCCGAATAAATTAGGCCAGGTTATCGGATCGGATGCCGATCTTAAAACCCCAAAATCCTTACGGCCGGTTTTCTATGGCTGTTTTGATTGGCACTCTTCGGTTCATGGCTATTGGTCGATCGTCAAGTTGATGAAAGAATTCCCGGAATTGGATACCGATGGTGCCATTAGGAAGGTATTGAATGCCCATATTACACCGGAAAATGTACAGGTTGAAAAAGCCTTTTTTGAAGATAAGAACAACCTGAATTTTGAAAGGACCTATGGATGGGCATGGTTGTTCAAACTGCAGGAGGAGTTACATACCTGGGAGGATGCCGACGCCAAAAAATGGGAACAAGCCCTACAGCCATTAGTGGATCTTTTGGTACAGCGTTACATGGAATACCTTCCAAAACTGGTCTATCCTATCCGAGCAGGACAACATGATAATTCTGCATTTGGACTATCCCTTTCCTTAGATTATGCTAAAACAGTTAACAATCAGAATTTTATAAAAAGCATATCTGAGAATGCAGAGCGTCTTTACCATCAGGATAAAAACTGTAACCTGGCTTATGAACCTTCCGGATATGATTTCCTATCCCCTTGCTTAGAAGAAGCCTTTCTGATGAGCAAGATCATGGAGAGTTCGGCCTATGATGCTTGGTTGAAGACTTTTATGCCCGAACTTTATGATAGCAGCTTCAAGCTTGAACCTGCCATTGTAAAAGATCGAACCGATGGAAAACTGGTGCATCTGGATGGCTTAAATTACAGTCGTGCTGCCTGTTTGAAAGGTATTGCCTTAAAACTTCCAGCACTAAAACACCTGAACCAAATAGCACATGCGCACGTTGCTTTCTCCATCCCAAATATATCCAAACAGGATGATTATATGGGAACACATTGGCTGGGTACTTTTGCCCTTTATGCGCTATCTATAAAATAAGTGAGCTATCTATAAAATAAGTGAATAGTTATTAAAAAAACGGCAGTAAGTCGTTGACCTACTGCCTATAGAACATGTTATGCATCCAGGGGAACTAATTTATTAGCCTCGAGGCGGACGGCCACCCGCTGGATTTGCGTAAATCCATCCAAACTATGGATAATTGCAGATAGATCTATGCCTCGTTTAGAGAGAGTCGTTAATAGTGCACTGCGAAAGGCAGTTTTACTGCTCCCCCAGTTAGATTGTACTAAATCATTGTTCAATACCACCAATTCTTGGGTACTGTAATGGTGGAACTGCTCCACTAAGTGTTGTTGAAATTCTTTTGTGTTTGACATACAATTCTTGTTTAAAAATTAAACCATCCTTGCATCCAGAAATTTTGGGGTGTTGTTCCTTTTCGTTTATTTTGGTAGGAAACCCGTATTATTTCACCACCGCGGTGTCTACACTCGGTTGGTATTGCTTTTGCAATTCTGAATACTCTACAAAGTTAGTAGATATTATTGGGATTTCAAAAAAATTTTTTTTTTGATTATGGTATGGGTATAAATGCGTCATTGCGAGGAGGCACGACGAAGCAATCTTCCCGTCATTGGGAGGAACGAAGCAATCTATGGACTTTGTCATCCTGAGCATCGTCGAAGGATCTGTACGAGTATGTCATGCTGAGCGAAGTCGAAAGATCTGTACTGGGTACCAAACGTAGATGCTTCGACTTCGCTCAGCATGACATGAAGGAAGATTGCTTCGTTCCTCGCAATGACGAGAAAGGTCAAAAATCTATCATCTATCATCTATCATCTAAAATCCCCCTACTTCTTCTCCGTAAAATAAAACTCCAACGTCTTATCCTCAGACCTTAATTTTAATTCATAGCTTTCCTGAGATTGAATCTTAACCAATTTACCAGTTTCCTCAAAATCCACCTGATCCATATCCTTGGAAGGTTTATGATTACTGCTCATATGTTTATTCAATGCCACCACAATATTACCATTCTGATTATTCAGCACCTTAAACCATCCGAAACCCGCCTTTCTAGCCACTCGTTCACCCGGTTCCATCTGCTCATATCGACCATAATACATATCCCCTGCCTTTGGTTCTTTCAAAAGTGCGGTATATTCCGCAGGAATCGGTTTAGCTGGTTTTAATGAATCATAAGCCATATAGCCAAAGAATCCGACCACAGCCAGCATCATGATATAGCCAAAAATTGTAGGCTTCATGGTATGAGGAGCAGCGGGCACCAATTTTTCTTTTTCCAAAGCAAAGACTTTCATTTCGTTCGTCCATTTACTTTTTGAAATCCTCTTATTCGTAGTGCTATCCAAATAAACTGCTCCTGCTTTCTTGGTATATCCGGTAAAGAAAGCGGTGGCTGTATAATTTCTATAATACACCAAAACCATCGGATTATTACCGTTAACCGGATTTACTAAATGATCTGCAGCAAATGCAGCTTCCTCTAATTGTCTTACTGATATAAACATATTAATGATTTTATGATTCGCTTCCTAAAGGTAAACCACATCAATTGTTTATACTAAGAAAGGCTTTGTTGAATTATATAATTGCGCAAACCAACCCACCCACAGTCCTAATACACAAACACTTATCGATCCTCTTTCAAATAATCCAAAAATTGGGAAGGTGTAAATCCTGTACTCTTTTTAAATGCCTTGCTAAAAATACTATGGGAAGAAAACCCACTTACTTCCGCCAAATAGCTGATTTTATATTGTTCGAATTTAGGTTCGTTTTTGATCTTTTCAATAATATATTTAATCCTTAAGCCATTGATATAATCATTGAAATTCATCTCTTTATAGGTATTGATCAGTTTGGAAAGGGTAATGGTATTCGTTTCCAAGTGGCTCGCCAAATAAGAAAGGCTCATTTTAGGATCGGTAAACAATTCTCCTTCCTCAAACAATCGAAGTTTTTCCAAAAGCCTAATACTTCGCTCGTCTGGCTCTATTGGTTCTACAGGTTCTGAAGCATCAATTTCCACTGCAGGTTTTTCTTCCACGCGTATTTCTTTCCTCGGTTCAGTTTTCTCCCGTTCCAGTTTGTCCATGTACTCCTCGATCCTTCTTTTATTCTCTTTATGCATGCGTCTTTGATAAATAACATACACAGTCAAGAGGATAATCAACACCGCAAGCCCGATCAATACATACCGTAAATTTGAATTCACCTTCGTTTTTTCCTGCAGGTCATCCTTCAATTTCCCTACCTCTAGGTTATTGATGATAGAATTCACGAAATTGGATCGTTTGGTATCATTCAAGGCTTCATCCTGCTCCAAAAATATAGCCGAATATTGCTGGGCTTTATCCATATCCCCCAATTCCTTGCTGGAAAGATAGGCATAGCGTAGCGCCTCCATCTCATAGTCGATATAGTCTGCAACCTGGATTTTCTGTCCAACCGCATCCTCGGCAAATTTCAGGGATTGATCATAATCTTTTAACTGATAGTAACTGATGGCCAGGAAAACCTTAGCCATATATTGGAATTCCTTAAAACTGGTCTCTTCCAGGTTCACTATTTTCTGAAAATATGGAATGGCCGTTTTAAAATCCTTTTTGAAAAAATAAAGTTCTCCTTGCACCAATTCCTGCTGAACATCCGTCAGTAAGCTTTCATCCGGAAAATGTTCATCAATGATCCTTCTTGCATTAGCCAAAGCAGATTCTGCTTTGTCGAAAGATTCATTCATTAAATAGCCCCTTGCCAAAAAAACATCTAAAGTGGCTTTGGAAAGAAGAATATAGTTCCGGTCCGTTGCTTCCAGTTTAGATGACTTCAACAGATTATCCAGTTTCGCATTATTCGCTTCCAACTCCTTGATGTAAAGTTCGAATTTCCCGTTCAAGTAATAGAAAAAGGAATATTCGCTCGCTGCTAATATGCGGTCTACCCCTTCTGGAAACTCTTTTATAAAAGGCTGAGCGGCTTCAAAAGCAATTTTGCTTTCCGCATAGTCCTTCTGTCTATAATGGATTTCACCGATGCTGAGCTTGGCCACAAACTGGGAAAAGGGATCATTGTACAAACTGCCTAAGGAATCCAATTTTCTAAAATACGTTAAGGCGGCATCTAGGTCTCCCTCGTTAATTAATCGGTTGGCATGTACCTGATACAAGCTCAACTGCTCTGCAGGAGACCATTTTTTCTTTTCTGCATAGGTCAGATACACATTATTATCGTATTTATCTGCTCTGGAAATCAACTCCTCTAAGGATAGGTTGGCAAGGCTATCATTGGTCTGTGCTGCATGAAGTGTAATGACGGCAAACAGTTGAGTTAAAAGAAAAGAAAATATTAAAATTACGCGTTTAAACATTGTTTCGGCTTGAGTAATAACATGGTATTGCTGTTATTTTCATAAGCCAATATAGTGCCATAATTATTTAAGATTTAATAGGTTTCATTGCCCTCCATATCACTTGCGGCAATTGAAATAAATCGAAGTCATGATTAAATACCAGGTATCGGTTCTCCCATCGATGGGTAAATTTTTCTTTAAACTCCTTTTGGGATTTAAAGAACCGAAAATTAGGCACCTTGTTGGATATGAACTTCATGATCTTCTCTGCAGGAATTTCCGTTACATCTAATCCAGCTAAGGCAACCATCCCAATATTCAGGTATCGGAATCCCTGTTCCTTACCGTAGGTAATCATTTTTAAGATCAGCCCGTCGATGGCCGCACCAGGTGCATCTGCTGTTTTCCGGATCAGGTCATAGGTACATTCTTCCATGGCATAATCGGGGATGATATTCAAGAATGCCACCAAGCGCTGATCCTTATCACGCATCAAGATCATATCATGATCCTTTAAAGCAATTGGACAGAAAGATCCCTGGGAAAACACCATTTCTTTGCGCTCGTAGTGAGCCAACCATTCGTCAGAAACCTGCTTCAACTCGGCTATTAAGGCATCATCGTGAGGGGCGATCTGGATATTGCATTCAAAACCATTCCGCTGCAGGTTGTTCAGGCCATTTCTTAAGGATTTTTTGTCCTTTCCTTCCAAAGTGAACAGTTTAAGATCAACGATCGCTTCCTGCCCGATCAATAATTTCTTTTTCCGATGTTCCTTAAAATAGATCAGGCTGTTCTCCTCAATTCGGTAGTAAATGGCTGTTAAACCCTGTTTCTTACAGAAGGTTTCAAACTCGCTAATAAGCTCTTCCTTATGATGGATCTCGCAGACAGGCTCTTCCAGGACCACAGCATAGTTTTTTACGACCCGGTAGGCCGTAAAACCAGCCGCTAGTTCAGAAAAGAACAGTTCTTTATCCTTTGCCAATTTGAAGTAATCCAAACTGGAAAGACCAAATTTATTCAGGTATTTCTGGGCTAATTCCCGTTCTTCAAATTCATTTCCAGCAATGCGGTATTTCCTTGGTACAATGATAGCATAGATCATCAACAACCAACAAAAGATACCTAAGGTTTTACATATCCAAAGGAATTCCTTGGCGAAGACTGTCTGTGGATCCAGCCCAGTATCGGTATAGAACAGAAAACAGCGAGCGGTATAAATGAAAGCCTCCCGTAGACCAAAAGAATGTCCGAAATGATGTTTATCGATGAAGTAAAAACAAACGATAGCAAAAGAACAGACCGCGAGGAAAACACTGATAAAACTTCCAAACCCCAGTCTTAACCACTTATTAGAGGATTTGATCCGATATTGTCTCTTATGGAAAAGCAGTAACAAAAGGACCATAAACGTAATAACTGCTTCTTCATAATCGAGGGCCTTTCCGAGATGCCCCAACATAGATAGCACACAGAATACGATAGCTACCCAATAGGCCGAACGGTAGCCCTTTATGAGGTAAGCAGAAATGATGACCAAACCCAAGCCGAGCAGAAATACCATCTGTTTAGAGCCATAAATGGCATCCATGGGAACATAGAACCGCTCCAGTTTTAACCTTTCGGTTAATGGTGGTGTTAATACCGAACATAAATTGACCAGACCTAAAAAAAAGATCAATAACGCTGGCCCAATCCTGGTCAATAATTGCTGTCCTCGCCAGGCAAACGCCAAAAGACCTAAAAATAAGGGCAACCAGAATTCAAATATCCGGTACAATAAGGTGATCCCCAAGCCCTCCAATTTCTGGTAACCGTAGTTGGTGAACACATATAACATAGAAAGTTCCACAGCTCCCATCCCCCGCAAGAATGGAGAGACGATCATCAATAAAATAGAAATGGTATAGCCTACGACTGCAGCTTCAAAAGAATGCGAAAGCCCTAGCGCATACATGGCAATATAGGCATGCAATATTCCGCAAGCTTCTATGAGTAGTGAAAACAGGATGCTGAAGCCCAATGATCGCCTATCCAGATTGGCGTGAAAAACCTGATCCACCTGGGCTGTAAAAGTTGGAAAACGGGTCTCTAAAACACTGTAAACACCTTTTTTATTCCTAAAAGACCAATATAGAAAAAAGGCGAACCCCAATAGAACGCCTAATAACAAGATAGATTGCCAAATGGATATATGGCTCTGATTCTTAATATAGGAATAAATAACCACCGGAACAGCGACCATAAAAACGGTGAACATGCCGATGAATCCGTACAAGGCACTTGCTTGGTGGATCTGTAATTTATTGAGGTTTCTTCTACGTAATTGGGAGGTGGTATAAGCCAATGAGCTGATACCGCCAGCTGGAAGGAATACGCTCAAAAAATTTCGCTTTAAAAACAGTTCAACAGCAATACTAAAATTGATTTTCAATCCCAAGGAACTAAAACAGGATCGATACATCATACCTTGGGAAAACACATACGCAAAGGTCAACAGCACGCCAATGATCAACCAGGTTTTATCGGCCTGTTCGAGCATTGGACCAATTTCCAATAGTTCCTTTCTTTGTTCACGAAAAAATATAAAAGCAAATAGGATGATGAGAATAGCTAGAATTTCTTTCCAATAGGATTTTGGGGAGAATTTTCGGATGATAGCTATCAGTTTTTTAACCATAGAATTAATTGAATGTTGATCGATAGGAATAAATTTAAAGAAGCTATATTTTCTAATAATTAAATTACTGTTATCAGTGTTCTTATTCATCAATTCTACGCTAAAAAATTTTGAGCAAACGTTTGATTAGCCCTTCTGTTTTGTTTATCAAAATCACTTACCTATACTTGAAAACCAATTATCATCATAATGAAAAAAACACCTTTAAAATTCATTGGAATAATGCTTTTCCACTTGGCTTTGATAAGCAGTATAAGTTGTTCGAAAACCACGGCAGGAACAGATCCAGCTCCGAACAAACCTTTGCCTGTTGAAGATCCGAAACCAACAACGGTCAGCCATCAAGGAAGCAAGTTCCAGATTCCATTGGCTGGAAATTCCTTTGTGACAAGCCCGGCATCAGGTTATGCAGAAAACATCCATAACCCCAATGGTTTAAAAAACTGGAACAGTGCGAATAGCATCATCAGTACCTATGTGCGGTTTAAAACGGCTGGTAAAATTGTTCTTTCCTTGAATGCAAGAACCTTGAACAGTGGGGAAAGCAGTGAAGCTGAAATCAGCATCAACAATAAGAAAGTAAAAATCAATTTGACGGAATCGACCTTGAAGGAGATCATGGTTGGCGAATTTGATGTACCTGCTGGATACGTTAAAATTGATCTGCAAGGAACCAAGAAATCAGGCAGTAATTTTGGCGAAGTTAGCGAAATGACCATTTCTGGTTCAGCCACAGCGGCAGGTTTGGTCTATTCCAATAAGGCAAGTTTTTACTATTGGGCACGAAGAGGACCTTCCTGTCATTTACAATATACGATTCCAACCACAGAAAGTGTTTCCTATTTTTATTCGGAGGTGATGGTGCCAACTGGTGAAGATGCCCAAGGCTCCTATTTTATGGCCAATGGATTTGCAGAAGGTTATTTCGGATTCCAGGTAAACTCGCCGACCGAACGTAGGATATTGTTTTCGGTTTGGAGCCCTTACAATACCGATAACCCGAACGACATCCCGGCAGACCAACGCATTACTTTGAACAAAAAAGGTAGCGATGTATATACGGGAGAATTTGGAAATGAGGGTTCTGGAGGCCAGAGTTACCTGAAATATAATTGGAAAGCTGGAACGACCTATAGATTCCTTTTAAAAGGGGAGCCAGACGGAACGGGAAAAACCGATTATACGGCTTGGTTCTATACACCAGAAACAGAGAAATGGAATTTGATTGCCAGTTTCAAAAGACCTAAGACAAACACCTATTTAAGGAGTTTCCATAGTTTCCTGGAGAATTTCAATCCTTCCTATGGTCATCAAGGAAGACAGGCCCATTACCAGAACCAATGGGTTAGGACAACTGCAGGTACCTGGTTAAAAGTATCCGAAGCAACATTTACGGTAGACGACACCTACAATAACCAACAAAGGGTTGATGCCATGGGCGGTACCAATGCGAATGGATTCTTTTTGAGGAATTGTGGATTCTTCAATGATTATGTAGCACCCGGCAAGAAATTCAGCTATATGAATCAGAAAACAGCGCCCAGTATAGACTTTACTAAACTCCCTTAATAATGTGAACTGGTTGCCCTAAAAAAGCAGCCAGTTTTTTATTATATTTACCTATATGATACATGTAGCTTGCGCTTTAATAGAAAAGGATCAACAAATATTAATTTGTCAACGATCCGCATCCATGAAACTACCGTTGAAATGGGAGTTTCCGGGTGGAAAACAAGAAGAAGGCGAAAGCCTGGAGGAATGTCTGCTCCGAGAAGTAAAGGAAGAAATCAATTTGGATATTTCGATAGAACAAGCATTGACCAAAGTGGAATACCATTATCCCGACTTTTCCCTAACCTTATATCCTTATGTTTGTAAATTGAAAGCCGGTGAACTGAAGGTGCTGGAACATGAGCAGGTTATTTGGGTTGATCAGACGGAATTGTTCCGGTATGATTGGGCGAATGCCGATCTTCCGGTGATCGAAGAATATATACGAACAAGGAGGTAAAATTTACCTCCTTGTTACTATTCAATTTCAATTTTAGATTAATTGTCTCAACGCTAATTCGTAAGCCCTGGAAGAAAGATGGGTCTTTCCATCTCCCCCCTGCTCCTTGATCTTCTGTAAGGCATTTCCAATCACTTCAGAAACATCGTTAAATAGGGATTCATCCGAAATCTCCACATTGGGTTGCATCAGGAACGCAAATACACGAGCCATACCACAGTTGGCAATAAAATCGGGGATAACAGCCACATGGTTGTCGGCATATTCCATCACCGGACCATAAAAGATCTCACGGTCGGCAAAAGGGACATTGGCTCCAGAAGCGATTACTTCCAATCCGTTTTCAACCAGCTGATTGATCTGCTCTTTAGATACCAATCGAGAAGCTGCAGCTGGAATGAAGATTTCTGCCCCAGTAGTCCAAACTTTATCATTGATCTCTTCGAAAGGAATTAATTGGTCTGCCCTAAGCGCATTCCCATCTCTATTTAAGAAAAGGGACGTAATTTCCGCTTCTGTAAAACCTTCCGGGTTCAATAAGCCACCAACACGGTCAATGATTCCCACCACCTTAACGCCTAGTTTGCTCAGGTAAAAAGCAGCGGCAGCGGCTACATTCCCCCATCCTTGGATGATGGCACGTTTGCCAGCGATTTCTCCATCAAATAAACGGTAATAATGTTTTACAGATTCGGATACTCCCCAACCGGTAATCATATCGGCAATCTTGTATTTACGTTTTAAATCGGGGCTAAAATTATTATCATCCAAGACTTTGGAAACACCGTATCTTAATTGGCCAATTTGATGGATTCTACCGTTCTCACGTACATCAAAATGTCCATTCAACACCCCTTCTTGCGGGTGCCAAAGACCATATTGTTCGGTGATCGGAATCACATCATGGATTTCATCGATATTCAGGTCACCACCTGTTCCGTAATAGTTTTTCAAAAGCGGGGTCACCACCTTGAACCAACGGTTCAACACATCCTGTTTTCTAGGGTCGGAAGGGTCAAAATTGATTCCTGATTTGGCACCGCCAATAGCCGGACCTGAAACAGTAAATTTAACCTCCATCGTCTTTGCCAAGGAAACTACTTCATTCTTGTCCAAGCCTTTACGCATACGGGTACCACCTCCGGCAGCTCCACCGCGTAAAGAATTGATCACTACCCAGCCTTCAGCTTCGGTTTCCGTGTCTTTCCACTCGAATACGATCTCCGGTTGTTTCTCTTCAAAGGTCTGCAATAAGCCCTTCATAATAGTTTGATTCATTTTAATAATTGCCTATAAATTTCCTCTTAGCTCCTGCTCTCTTTCAATCGCCTCAAAAAGGGCTTTGAAGTTACCTGCTCCAAAACTTTGAGCGCCTTTACGTTGAATAATTTCAAAAAATAAAGTAGGACGGTCTTCTACAGGTTTGGTGAAGATCTGTAATAGATAACCTTCTTCGTCGCGGTCAACCAATATTCCTAGATCTTGAATGATCTTGATCTCTTCATCGATTTCCCCTACGCGATCAGGTAGCATATCGTAGTAAGCTTCTGGTGGAGCACCTAGAAATTCTACTCCTCTGGAACGAAGCTCCTTTACGGTTTTCACAATATCGTGTGTGATCAAGGCAGCGTGTTGAACGCCCTCGCCTTCATAGAACTCCAAATATTCTTCGATCTGGGATTTTTTCTTTCCTTCGGCCGGCTCGTTGATCGGAAATTTCACATAGCCATTTCCGTTGCTCATCACCTTACTCATCAAAGCAGAATATTCTGTGTTGATCTGCTTATCATCAAAAGAAAGTACATTGACAAAGCCCATCACATCCTGGTACCATTTAACGGTTTCGTCCATACGATCCCAGCCCACATTACCTACACAGTGGTCTACGTATTCCAAACCGGTTGTTGTTGGATTATAATCACTTTTCCAAGCTACGAATCCAGGCATAAATGCGCCGGTATAGTTCTTACGTTCCACAAATAAGTGAACAGTTTCTCCATAGGTATAAATACCAGCCGTTCTCACTTCGCCAAACTCATCCGTCATTACCTGTAATTCCTGGTAAGGTTTCGCGCCTCTTTTCACGGTTTCTTCAAAGGATTTTTGGGCATCATCTACCCAAAGAGCCAAAACTTTTACCCCATCACCATGTTTTTTCACATGTTCAGAAATGGGATGGTCTGATTTAAGGGCCGTAGTCAACATAATACGGATCTTTCCTTGTTTCACAACGTAAGAAGCTCTATCGCGAACGCCAGTTTCTGGTCCGGCATAAGCCTCTGATTGAAAACCAAATGCGGTTTTATAATAATGGGCAGCTTGTTTGGCATTTCCCACGTAGAACTCGATGTAATCAGTTCCATTGATCGGTAAAAAATCTTGCGCTTTAGCAATCTTTTCTGCGAATGTCTGTGTCATATCTTTTTTATAAAGTGGTTTACGAATTAATCCAAGAAATATAATAGTCAGGATCCTCAATAGCCAAAGCTTCTTCCGTCATCATCAATGGACGGAAAGGATCGATCATGACGGCCAGTTCTTCGGTTTTGGTTTGGCCTATACTTTTTTCTACTGTTCCAGGGTGTGGTCCGTGCGGAATTCCACCTGGATGTAGGGTAATCTGTCCTCTTTCCACCGATTTACGGCTCATGAAATCCCCATCCACATAATAAAGGACTTCATCGGAGTCCACATTGCTGTGGTTATAGGGTGCAGGAACAGAATCAGGGTGGTAATCGTACATTCTAGGGCAGAAACTACATAGGACGAAGCTGTTTGTTTCAAAGGTTTGATGTACAGGAGGTGGTTGGTGCAACATACCGGTAATCGGCATGAAATCATGGATAGAAAAAGCCCATGGGTAATGATATCCATCCCAACCAATGAAATCAAATGGATGGGTGGCATAGACGTAAGGATAAATCAATCCCTGTTTTTTGATCTTTACCTCAAAATCACCTGTTTCATCGTAGGTCTTCAGATTGGAAGGACGAACGATATCACGCTCACAGAATGGAGCATGCTCCATCAATTGCCCATGTTCATTGCGGTATCTTTTTGGGGTTTTGATGGGTTCAAAGGATTCAACAATGAATAGGCGATTATCTTTAGTATCAAATTCAATCTGATAGATGGTACCCCTTGGGATCACGATATAATCGCCATATTTAAAAGGGATCTCCCCGTATCCAGACTTCAATTTACCGGTACCTTCATGGATGAAAATAATCTCATCTGCCTGGCTGTTCTTGTAAAAATAATCGGTCATGGATTCCTGTGGAGCGGCCAAGGAAATATGAAGGTCTGAATTGACCAGCACCGGCACGCGGCTCTCCAGGTAATCTGCGGTTGGCTTAACCTGAAACCCTCTTAAACTGGTATGTTTTAAATGCTTTTCACGTGCTATTTTAGGCGAAACATCATAAGGTTCGCGAATTTCTTTTACTAGGGTTGGTGGATGGCAATGGTACACCAAGGAATAGACACTTGAAAATCCATGCGTAGAAACGAGTTCTTCTGCATATAAATTACCGTCAGGCTTCCTGAAAACAGTATGTCTTTTTGAAGGGATTTCTCCCAATTGATGATAGATTGGCATAATTTAATTTTTATTATAAATGGAAAAGGGACTAACCTTGCGAGCTAATCAATGATGGAAATAATAAAATTAGGGTATTAGTATTGAGCAAAAACAACCTCTGCCAATAGTGCTTTCGCAAATGGCATCAATCCTAGGCTATATATCCTATGTGATTTTTTAAAGTTGTTCATAATTGGGACTTATGACTCAAATATAAGTTTTATAATCTTATCTTTACAGAGATTTCGAAAAAATATTTGACCATATTTAATATATTTTCTTGGAAATCCTTTTTTAAATTAACCAAATAAACATATTCGTGCAGTAATATTGCCAATTAAATGAAGATTGTAACTTATCGTGAGAATCAGGCTGAAAAATTAGGTCTTGTTGTAAAACATAAAATATACCCCTGTCTTTCTTTAGACCCAAACCTTCCCAGCAGCCTTTTGGAATTATTAAAACAAGGTGATGAAGGCCTTGATCCCTTAAAACTTTATCAAGAACGTATTGAACTGGGAGAATTCCAGGAATTAGGAATTCTTTTGGAAGAAGCTGAATTATTAGCTCCACTACCCAACCCTCCCTCCTTTCGGGATGCTTATGCTTTCCGGCAGCATGTGGCCACTTCCAGGGCGAACAGAGGCTTGGAGATGATCCCAGAATTCGATCAGTTTCCGGTGTTCTATTTTTCCAATCACCAGGCTATTCAAGGCCCAGGAAAGGTGTATGGCATGCCAAGGCATTTCGAGCACCTCGATTTTGAATTGGAGGTAGCCATTGTAATCAATAAAACGGGAAGAAATATTAAGGCGTCTGAAGCTGATGAATACATAGGCGGCTTTATGATTTTGAATGATGTCAGTGCCCGAACCCTTCAGATGGAGGAAATGAAGTTGAACTTAGGGCCGGCCAAAGGAAAGGACTTTACGAGTGCATTTGGACCCTATTTTGTGACCAAAGATGAATTGATTGGTTTTCTTAGAGATCCTAAGGAAGGGCATGTGGGAAACACCTACAACCTGAACATGACCTGCAAGGTGAATGGCACTTTACTATCCGCTGGTAACCTTTCGGATATGGATTGGACTTTCGCCGAAATCATCGAACGGGTTTCCTATGGGGTTACCCTTTATCCAGGTGACATCATAGGCTCAGGTACTGTTGGTACAGGCTGTTTATTGGAACTGAACGGAACCGGAAAAAGAAGCAATCCGGATTATCAGGAGCAATGGCTGAATCCGGGTGATATCGTAGAGATGGAAGTTACCGGATTAGGTGTGTTGATCAATGAAATGGTCTTGACAGAAGAATAATTGTAAAATCACATATAAAAAAAGATATATGCTATTTAATGAAATGAAAACCTTTGATCGTGAAAATCATGGTCCCATTTTCGATAGTCTGATAAAATATGCTGTTGCGCCGAGACCTATATGTTTTGCAAGTACGGTAGATAAGGATGGAAATCCGAACCTGAGCCCATTCAGTTATTTTAATTTTATGTCTACTGAACCTCCTATCTGTGTATTTTCTCCATTGACGCGGATGCGGGATGGAAAAGATAAGCATACCTTGAGCAATATCAAGGGAGTGCCAGAGGTGGTAATCAATATCGTGAATTATCCGATGGTTCAGCAGCAATCTCTTGCCAGCACAGAATACGATAAAGGGGTCAATGAATTTGAGAAAAGTGGCTTTACGCCGTTGAAATCCCAGCATATCAAACCAGCACGCGTAGCGGAATCGCCGGTACAGTTGGAGTGTAAGGTGCGTGAAGTCATCAATCTGAGTCCAAATGGTGGTGCTGGAAACTTGGTGATTGCGGAGATCATCTGCATGCACATCAACGCCAACCTTTTGGATGAGGATAATAATATGGATCAGGCCGCATTGGATCTGGTTGCACGCTTAGGCGGGAATTGGTATTGCCGCGTAACGGAGGAAAACCTGTTTGAAGTTCCAAAACCATTACGAAAATTGGGTATTGGTGTCGATCAATTACCGGAACATATTAGACAGTCGAGTATCTTAACGGGAAATCATCTGGGCCTATTGGCAAATGTGGAGTCCATTCCTGAAAAGACAAACGAATTGGAATCAGATGCGCATATCAGTTCGCTTCTGGAGATGTGGTCTTCCGATGAAACCCAATTGCGAAATGAGCTTCATCGTTATGCCGCTGAAGTTTTACTGGAAGAAGATGTAGAACGCGCTTGGCAGATTCTATTATTGAGCTAAGGTTTTTATTAAGCTAATTCCAGATTGATGGGTTGCGTTTCTGCTAAATGCAATCCATCTTGAACCAATTTTTCCAGTTCGGGATTGTCCTTTACACGTTGTTCTAAGGCTTGTTTCACAAAAACTCCCAATTCATTGAATTCAAAATGTATGGTCAACTCGTAAAGTTCCACTAGAGCCAACCAATCTTCCGGAAAGGAGATTTTCACCTCTTCATATAATTCGAATAAGGTAGACTCTTGGGGATTACCTTCTCTGATACTTCTTAATAACCTGTAGATCTCATTTAATCGCTCTGCTTGAGGTTCTGCCTTCGCTTTCTCCGTTTTAAGTTCGGTGACTTTTACTTCTGGCTCGTAGGCAAACTTATCCGCAGCTCCTGCAAATACAGAGGTAATCTCTTCCCCTACCGCCATATCATAAGTTCCCCAAGCTGGCTCGAACAAGACTTGGCCTGTTGGTTCATGGATTACTTTACAATGTTCAAAACTGATCAGAATTAATTTATTGTCTTTAAAAAGCAGTGATTTCACCACGCCATTGACCAAAATTCCAGATTTGAAATATAAGGTAGCTGCATCATCCTGAACAATGCCCATTGATCCAAGCTCATCAAGCGTGCAATCTTCTAAAGGCTTTTTCTGCTTCAACAGGCTTCCTACGGGTGAACTGAATCCTTCAGCGTGGTAAGTCTTTCCGTGTCCATCCAATTGTTTTCCATCAAAGGCCAAGGCCGTAGGGCCATCTGTTTTAACTGCAATTAGCTCCTCAGCATCTAAAAATGGCACAAATCTTCCTGAAACTTGGATTCCTGAACTGTATTGAACTGTACAGATATTTTCGCTTCCGATCGCCCGTTCCAATCCGAGTTTTCCCCCGATTTTAAAAGCCATACCAGCTGCAAATTCATCAAGCACTTCATAGGCCTTATGGAAATCCTTGGTTACAAAAAGTTGAGGCTGAGGTTTGGTAATGTCGTAACTATAATTGATGGCATCCAAACTATATGGCAGTTTTAAAACATCGGGCTGAAGACACGTAGCACTTTCACCGATGGATGAAAGCAAACCTGCCCCATAAATCTTATAATCATCAACAGAGCCTATTAATCCGTATTCTACCGTCCACCAATGCAAGCGGCTCAATAAGGTCATTTCGGAGGGTTCGCCCATGTTCGAAAGAACTTGATCCAAATGCTGTGTGGCTTGTTCGATCTCGGCCTCTGTGGCTTCTTCACTCTCCTTCAGAATGGAGAGGTTTCGAATTGCTTCATATACTTCAAAATCTTTGGCTGAGCTGATGGCTTTCGAACCAATCTCCCCAAAATATTGCAGATAGGCTGCATATTCCGGTTCGCCAATAATAGGTGCATGGCCAGATGATTCATGAATGATATCTGGTGCAGGGGTATAGGTAATATGGTCAATCTGACGGATATCTGCTGCGATGACCAAAACATAATTGGCTTGGAATTCCATAAAAGCTGCAGGAGGAATAAAACCATCTACCGTGACAGCTCCCCAGCCTATTTTTTTCAAACTATCATTCATCAGTTGCAGATCTGGAATCCGCTCGATGGATAATCCGGCAATTTTTAATCCTGGGATATAAGGGTAATAAGCAACGTCCTTTAAATAGGCATAATTCTGCCGCATCACATACCTCCAAATCGCTTGATCTATAAAACTGTATCGGCTATAATTCTGTTCTACAACATATCTTGATAGATGTTTTGGGAGCTTCTCAAGTACTGGATTATTATAGGTTTTCATTCGTTATCCGTTTAAACAAACATAAAAAAATTTAACCGCACAAGCCAAAAAATAATTATAAAACCATTTTTTTACTGCTTAAAGCGTATTCATTTCATTTTCCTACTTTTGCAAAACTTCTTCAGTTTATTAATTGTTATCCTGAACGAGTATTTGCTTCAAGCAGCAAATAAATTATGTTATTATGGAGGAAAATCTCAGACTATTTGATCTGGCTTTTAGACAGCCGGATCTATACCCAAATCTTTCCATCATGTCGCGTAAAGTGGCTGGAGAATGGAAAAATATCGCATCAACAGACTTCATTCAAGAGGTAAACAATCTTTCCAGAGGATTGGTTGAACTTGGGGTAAAACCAAATGAAAAAGTTGGACTGATTGCTGACTCCAGTTTGGAATGGCATATCATCGATTTTGCAATCCAACAGATCGGTGCAGTAGTGGTGGCTATCTACCCCAACATCACCGATACCGATTATCAGTTCATTATCAATGATGCCGAGATCAAACTCTGTATCGTAAGCAATAAAGGGTTATATAAACGTCTAGAAGCCATTAGGGAATCTGTTTATACCTTAAAGTATATCTTCTGTATTGAGGAACATCCTGAGGTGAGGAATTGGCAAGAGATATTTAAGGTTGGGCAACAGGTACCAATGGCAAAAATTGAGGAACTCCGAAATCAGGTTCAATCCTCCGATCTGGCTACCTTGATTTACACCTCAGGTACGACGGGTAAACCTAAAGGCGTTATGCTTACCCATAGGAATATTATTTCCAATGTAGAAGCTGCACGTGAAATAACCCCCTGCCAGGCATATGATCGCGCCTTAACCTTCCTTCCTCCCTGCCATGCCTACGAAAGGATGGTTATTTATACCTACATGTATATCGGTATCACCATACATTTTGCGGAATCCTTAGATAAGATCGGACAGAATATCACGGAAGTGAAGCCGCATATTATGACGGCTGTACCGCGTATCTTGGAAAAGGTCTACGAGAAAATCATGAAAGCAGGGTTGGATTTAACCGGTTTTAAACGCAAGATATTTGATTGGGCAGTTGAAATAGCGGAACAATATGATCCGAATCCGGAAAACAGGTCGTTTGCTTATAACCTCAAACTTGGCGTGGCCAAACGTTTGGTATTGGATAAATGGTACCAGGCGCTTGGCGGGCATTTGAAAACAGTAGCATCAGGAAGTGCGTCGTTACAGGCCAAATTGGCCCGTGTATTTCTCGCTGCCGGAATTCCTTTGTATGAAGGATACGGTATGACCGAAGCTTCACCCCTGATTTCTGTAAACCACTACATCAAAGGTATACGGATCGGTACGGTAGGTCCAGCAGTAAAATATGTGGAGATCAAATTGGCAGAGGATGGTGAGATTCTGGTGAAAGGTCCGAATGTAATGCAGGGATATTATAAAAATCCGGAAGAAACGAAGAAAACCATTATCGATGGTTGGTTGCATACAGGCGACATTGGAATTTGGGAAGATGAGATTTTCTTGAAAATCATCGACCGTAAAAAGGAAATGTTCAAGATCTCTGGTGGGAAGTATGTAATCCCACAGCCTATCGAAAAGAAATTATTGGAATCCAATTTTATTGAACAGGCGATGGTAATCGGTGATGGACAGAAATTCGCATCGGCTTATATCGTTCCGAATTATGCCCATTTACAGGATTGGAGTAAAACGGAAGCTCCTGAATTGAAAAATCTTCCAAAAATAGAGTTTCTGAAACAGCCTCAGGTATTGAGAAAGATCAATAAGGAAGTTCAAATGGCGAACCAACATTTTGGTAATTGGGAACAGATCAAAAAGCCGATTATTTTAGCAAACGAATTTACGATTGAGGATGGAGAATTGACCCCTACCCTTAAAATGAAGCGTAAAGTTATCCTAGAAAAGTACAGGAAGGAATTTGAGGAGCTGTACCATACAGAAGCCTAAAGCTTAACCTATATTTAATGGTTATATAATCCTTTCTTGATATACATCAATGGATTTCTATGGTGATAAGGTTATTTTTGTTTTATTAAAACAAGAACAAAACATCCATAGAAATCCATCGTTATTAAGATATGAAACCTCAATTTATAGAAATTCCTCTAGTAAAAAACGAAGAACAACATCGATTTGAATTAACCTTTGAAGGCCACATTGCTTTTATTGATTATAAAGAAACGTCAAGCACTGTTGCATTGATCCATACCGAAGCACCAGCAGCATTGTCAGGAACTGGTGCAGCTGCTGCATTGGTGGAGAAAACCCTGCAACATATCAAGGAAGCTGGAAAAACGGTATCTCCTTACTGTCCATATGTTTATGCTTTTATCAAAAAGAATCCAGTATGGAGATCCTTGGTATCGGAAAGATTTCCGAAGTATAAGGAATTGATGGAAGAAAATTCCTAATCTTTTGAATTAGCTGTATAATCCCTGTGACGAAAATCACTTTTCAGGATGACGAGGGAAACACAAATCTCAAGTTAAATTTCCTTACATTTGTTTAACGATTGATTTATTATGTTTTCTAAAGCGTGTGAGCATGGATTGAAGGCAATGATCTATATTGCCAGTAAATCCATGGAAGGTGAGCGAGTTAAAATAGGTGAGGTTGCTGAGCATACAGGAACACCAGAAGCTTTTACGGCAAAGGTGTTGAGTACCTTGTCGCGCCATGAATTACTGCATTCCATCAAAGGACCTTACGGCGGATTTGAAATGGATCAACAGCAGATGCATCAGGTTCGCCTAGCAGATATAGTGTCTGCCATCGATGGCGACAAGCTATTTGAAGGTTGTGCCTTAGGATTAACTACCTGCAATGAAGATAAACCCTGCCCCATGCACAACAGCTTTGTGCAGATTCGTACCGATCTTAAAAGCATGATGGAATCAACCAGTATCTATGATTTAGCAACCGGATTAATCTCCGGTGAAAGCATCCTAATTCGTTAAAGAACATGAAACCAGATATTCAGCATTTAGATGATATAAAGATCCTCGTAGACAAGTTTTACGATCGTATCCAACGTGATGAATTATTGGGACCGATTTTTAATGGGATTATTCAGAACCGTTGGCCAGAACATTTGGAAAAAATGTACCGCTTTTGGCAAACGGTGCTTTTAGAGGAGCATACGTATTATGGTAGCCCCTTTCCCCCACATGCTAAAATGCCTATCAATAAAACTCATTTTGACCATTGGATAGGTTTGTTCTCCAAAACGGTTGATGAACTTTACGAAGGCGAAAAAGCCGAGAAAGCCAAATGGCAAGGCGAAAGAATGGCGAGCATGTTCCAGTTCAAGATCGCCTATTACCAAGAAAACAATTTCAAACCTTTGACTTAAGGAGATTTATTTCTTTTTTGGTACCCATTCCTTGAAAAAAGCCAACACCTTACTTTCATCATAGCTTGCTCCACTTTCAAGATTTCCACTCTCACGAACGGTAAGCACCTTCCCTGTTGCATCCATCACAATAAAGAATGGATAACCAAATTCTTTTCCCTTTCCAGGCGCATATTTATTGAAAACCGCTTCGTTCTTGTTTTCTGGGGAGTAATTCAAATGATAGTATACATAATTGTCTTTGATCAAATCCGCAACTGATTTTGTTTGATGGATGTAATCATTAAATCTCAAACACCATACGCACCAATTTCCACCAGCTTGAATCACAATATTCTTTTTCTCTTTCTTCGCCTTAGCAATCAATCCATCAATATCCTTTTGCGCATCTGCTTTCGGATCATAAGGCTTTTCCTGAGCTACATCCTTCTCAACGGGTTTCTCTTGGGCATTAATCGCAACAGTTGGAATTACAACTGCCAATAAACATATTCCTAATAGCCCTATTAATTTCTTTCTCATGGTAAACTCATTTTTTTATTTCCAAAAACTAATTTACACATTCTTCCTTAAATTTGGCCCAGTTTAACAGCCCTTAACAAAGCCGTATGTACTATTCCAACTTCCTTTTACTCCACTCCTATTTCCGTTGGATAGTTATCATCGCTTTAATTTATCAAATGATATGGATATACCTAGGGCATCGAAACCAGAAGCCTTTTACGAAATCCGATCAGCGCATATTAATTATCCTATGCATGATCTTCAATATACAACTGCTTTTGGGCTGGATGCTCTATCTTCAAAGTCCAATGGTAGCTTATTTTTTCAAGGAAATACCAAAGTCTATCAAGCTTAGGGAAGTTCGGTTTTTCGGATTGGAGCATGTAACCATGATGAGTATCTCGATCGTCTGGATGAATATATGCTCATTTCAGATTAAAAAATACATCGATAGCAAGAAAGGGTTCAGCTTTTTGTGGAAACGCTATATCTGGATCTGTCTATTTATCCTTGCTTCCATCCCATGGTCTTTCTCCCCTTTAACCAGCAGACCAAATTGGCGATAGAAAATAGTTGATAAACTGAAAAACAGAGGTTAAAAGGATTATCCCCAACACGATATACTTAAACACACGTTCGGAAGTTCTTTTCAAGATCAGTTTCCCAAGATAACTCCCCAATATACTCACGATGATCAGAAAAG
Organism: Sphingobacterium tenebrionis; assembly: GCF_037126265.1. NCBI lineage: Bacteria > Pseudomonadati > Bacteroidota > Sphingobacteriia > Sphingobacteriales > Sphingobacteriaceae > Sphingobacterium > Sphingobacterium tenebrionis. Next base: position 6,959 of record NZ_JAYLLN010000046.1, on the reverse strand, counting down.
GGATCAACACGATGTATTCCTTCGGAAAATACCCTTGGGAAACATAGATAACGGCTCTACTAAAATCCACCCCTAAATCAATAAGTGAAGAAGTGGCAATAAATATATCCTTCGGCAAGTTGAACGCCGCTAAGGTAATCCCTCTTATCGCCCCGCCGGTTCCTACCAATCCGGCGAAAAAACCAGAAATCATCCCTCCTAGATAAAGATTCTTGTTTGTCTGGGCCAATGGCTTATTGAACCGGAATAGCAAAAAAATAGCCAATGCAGCTATAAGGATATTCATCCCCAATTCCATTTCCTTAACCGGAACATATTTGGTCAATAAGGCACCAATGATCACAAACAACACCGCTGGTATTCCCAATTTGATCGCGATATCCTTATTGATACCTTTTCGAAAAAGGGTAATCTTAGAGATATTACTAAAAACATGAAATACCGCTGTAATACTTAATACCGCTTTAAAATCAAAGAACAAAGAGGACGTTGGCACAAACAGAATGGAAGATCCAAAACCCGATACCGTACCGATAATTTCGGTGATCAACGCCAGAATCAGAAAGATCAGGTATTTCTCCATATGCTAATAAAATCCATGCGGCAAAGATAGCATATGTTCTCTGCAGTGATTTTCGATTTACCGAAAATCAATAGATAAAATCAGCTGCTATCGCCATCCACCACCCAACGAGCGGTATAGATTCACATAAGATTCCAAATGTTCCTGTCTTAATTCCACCAAGCCCAGATCAGAGTTCAATGCATTACTTTGGGCCGTAATAACCTCAAGATAGGTCGCATATCCACCCTTAAATAAAAGATTAGCATTCTGAACTGCTTTTTGCGAGTTCTCTACTCGCAATCGGGCATATTCCAACTGTTCCCGCTGCTTCTCCACCGTGATGACCGCATCGGATACCTCGCTCACGGCTTCCACTACAGTCTGCTGTAAAGAAAGCTCTGCTTTATCCCGTTCCAATTTCGCCACTTCCCATTTGGTTTTCAACGATTTTCGCTTGAAGATGGGCGCCGTTAGGTTAGCACCAATCCCTCCCAGTAAAGCTCCTGGAATGGAGAACCAATTCTTCGGCAACATGGCATTTACCCCAAATTCTCCCCCTAAGGAAAGCGAAGGATAGCGCATAGCCTGTTGGATGTTCGCATTGGCATTGGATGCAATCAATTCGAGCTCTGCTCCTCGAACATCGGGGCGATTTCGAAGGATTTCAATCGGGCTACCTAAGGAAATATCCTTGTTCTCCGCAAATAGATGCTCAAAGCTGGTACCCCGCTTTATCCTATCCGGCATCTTGCCCGTTAAAACCTGAAGGGCATTTTCCTGAATCAAAATCTCCTTCTCCAATTCAGGCACCAATGAAGCAGCAATCAATCGTTGCGATTCCGTTTGCTGTATACCCAAGGCCGTAATCTCTCCCGCTTGGTATTGTAGTTCCAGCATTTTCTTGGTACTATCGTTCAAGGTTACATTGCGCTTTGCCACCTCGATCTTCGCATCCAACATCAACAAATTGAAATAACCTTTTGCTACGTTGGCAATCAAATTAGTCTGTATGGCATTCCGAACTTCCTGAGAGTTCATAAACTCCGCATTCAATTGATCTTTGGCATTGCTGATCTTGCCCCAGATATCGATCTCCCAGCTAAATCCAATCTCTGAACCAAATTGAGAAAGATAGGTAAACATATTTTCTGAAGCTTTGGTTCCATGCTTTTCATACCATTTAGATGAAGGACCAGAACCAAAATCCTTGGAGCGCCATTGTTTGTTCATGCTGCCAATGGTGGCATCCACTTCCGGTAGATAATTATATTTATTCTGTCTCAATTGCTTACTAGCAATCTCTATATTCAACAAAGCCGTTTTCATATCATAATTATTGACCAATGCTGAATCGATCAATTCCTTCAAAGTAGGATCATGAAAGAAATCCTTCCAGGAAATATTACTGATACTGGAAGTATCCGCAAAATAGGATAAGGTATCTCCGCGGAACTGATCCGGAAGATTTAATGTCGGCTGGGTATATTTTTCGCCGACCTTACAACCTTGCGCAATTAGTAAACACAAACCAATAAAACCCAACCCAATACGATGTATGCTTAATATTTTCATTTATTCTATTCTTCCTCTGTTTTAAATTTATTTCTAACCTGCTCATCCAAAGTCTTAAAGACCACAAAGAGAACAGGAATTATGAATACGCCGAATACTGCTCCGAAGAGCATACCACCTGCAGCACTAAAACTGATGGAATGATTTCCTATTGCCGAAGGTCCTACGGTCCACATCAAGGGGATCAAACCGGCGATGAAAGCCAAACTGGTCATCAGAATGGGTCTTAAACGTAGCTTAGCTCCATCAATGGCCGAATCAACAATGCTCATTCCTTTTGATCGTTCATGGACAGCAAATTCAACAATCAGAATCGCGTTCTTTGCCAATAATCCGATCAGCATGATCAAACCGACTTGCACATAAATGTTGTTCTGAAGACCAACAATCCCAATAGTCGCATAAACGCCAATTAATCCTACAGGGATGGATAGTAATACCGCCCAAGGCAGGATATAACTTTCATATTGCGCCGCCAATAGGAAATACACAAAAAGGATACTTAAGGCAAAGATCAATACGGTCTGAGAACCGGATTGGCTTTCCTCAAAACTCATCCCTGTCCACTCGTAGCCATAGTTGCCAGGCAGTTTTTCCTCCGCCAGTTTTTCAATTGCGCCCATGGCGTCGCCCGTACTGAACCCTTCTGCCGGTTCTGCATTCACCGTAATCGCATTATAGAGGTTATATCGAGTGATAGTTTCCGGACCTACGATTTTATCTAAGGTCAAAACTGTATTGATGGGCACCATTGCTCCTTTATCATTCCGAACAAAGATGGAGTTAAAGGATTCTGGATCCTTACGGAAATCAAAATCAGACTGTACATAAACCCGATATTGTCTACCAAATCGGCTAAAATCAGATGCCTGAACACGGGCGAAATAAGATCGAATGGTCGACATCAAGCTGTTGATGCTCAATCCCAAGGATTTTGCTTTCACCACATCGATATTCACTTCGTATTGCGGGAAATTGGATTTAAAACTGGTATAGGCATTCCCGATTTCGGGCAATTGATTCAATTCATTGATAAAGGAATCGGCAACCACATTAAAATCCCGTATATCACCTCCCAATCGATCCTGAAGCACCATTTCTATCCCTGCAAAATCCCCGAATCCTTGAACCGTAGGCCTTGGGAAGACCGTAAATTTCGCTTCGTGCAATTGGGAGAGATCCTGACGGATCGTGTCCATAAAAGCTTTGATACCTTTGATCTTTTCCCGTTCGGCATGCGGCTTTAAGGTGATGTATCCTGCCGCAAATGCCGGACTGGAACTACCATCTAGCGCATTATACCCCGAAACGGTGGTCATTCCTTCCACATCCTCATGGCGTTTCAGAATAGAATCTGCCATTCGTAGGACTTCGGTGGTACGAGCAAGGGAAGCTCCGGGTGGCATCGCCAAGTTATAGGTAATAAACCCATCATCTTCCGTCGGAATAAATGCTTTAGGTGATTTCATCATAAAGAATGCCCCCAAAGCCGTAATCAATATCAATCCAGACCAAGCCACTTTCTTATTCTTGATCAATTTAGAAACACCTTCCACATACTTATTGGTCATTCGATCAAAAGAGGTATTGAAAGCGGTAAAAAAGCGTTGCTTATATTTGTTGAATTTGTTCTGTTTTTTTCCGATTTCCTTTTCATCTTCCGGAGCCTTCAACAACAAGGCACATAAGGCCGGACTTAAGGTCAAGGCGTTCAGGGCAGAAATCAAGATGGCAGTCGCCAAGGTATAGGCAAATTGCCGATAAAAGATACCTGCAGGACCTTCCATAAACCCTACCGGCAAAAATACCGCTGCCATCACCATGGTTATGGATAAGATAGCGCCAGTAATTTCCGACATGGTGGATATGGTTGCTGCTCTAGCTTTTTGACCCGTATGATGCATCTTACTATGGATGGCCTCGACGACCACAATGGCATCATCCACCACAATACCAATGGCCAGAACGAGGGCAAACATCGTCAGGACGTTCAAAGAGAAGCCAAACAATTGCAGGAAGAAGAAAGTACCTACCAGAGAAACCGGTATAGCAATGGCCGGGATCAAAGTAGAACGGAAATCCTGCAAGAATATAAACACGATGATGAATACCAAGATAAAGGCCTCAAATAAGGTGTGTTTTACCTGCGAAATGGATTCATCGATCTGGTCGCGCACCGAATAGGTAATATCATAATGTATACCTTCGGGAAAGATCTTCGATTGCTCCTCTAAGACCTTCCGAACCGCCACATCAATATCATGGGCATTCGAACCACTGGTCTGTGTTAAGTTTAGGGTCAATCCTGGATTCCCATCCACCTTATTATCCGAATTGAGGTTGGTTGCACCAAATTCCACCCGGGCAACATCATTTAGATACAGCACCGAACCATCCTTATTGGTTTTTATGACCACATTCTGGAATTCTTCAGGCTGATTGAACCTTCCCTTATGCTTGATCACGGTCTCGAAAGCCTCTTCAGAGGTTTCCCCGAATTTACCGGGTGCAATCTCAAAGTTTTGGTCCTTAATGGCATCCGTTACATCTTTCGGTACTAAATTATAAAGGGCTAATTTTTCAGGATTCTGCCATACGCGCATGGCATAATCCCGCGCACCTAATCGAGAGACCTGGGCTACCCCATCCACCCGTAATAAGGGTCGCATGAGGTTAATCTGGGCAAAAGCCTGCAAGAAGGTCTCGTCGTAAACCGAATCCCGATGATCGGAATATAGGTTGATGGTCATGATGACCCCACTCTGCCGCGGCATAGTGGTAATACCTGCTTCATTCACTTCTGCTGGTACAGCACTGATCGCTTTGGAAATCCGGGTCTGCACATTCACAGATGCAACATCCGGATTGGTTCCGGTCTTGAAATAAACAGTAACCGAACCAGATCCCGAGTTAGAAGCCGTGGACTTGATGTAGGTCATGTTTTCTACCCCATTGATGGCTTCTTCGATGGGTAATAATACGGATTTGGCGACGGTTTCCGCGGTTGCTCCCGGATAACTTAATGATACCACCACACTTGGCGGCGCAATCTCAGGAAAGCGGGTAACAGGTAATAACTTCAACCCGACAAGTCCTAAAATCACCAATATGATCGATACAACCGTTGCTAGAACTGGGCGATTGACGAATGTTTTTAACATAAATAGTAGTTAGGGTTGGACAAAGAAATAGCTGCCCCCATTTGCATGGAGGTCAATTATTTCTTTATCCTATGTTTAAGAATGAGATTATTGTTGCTTAGCGATCGGTTGGATGATGGATCCATCGGTAAGCTTGTCAAATCCACTGAGGATGACGCGATCACCTGCAGCGAGACCTTCGGAGACAATATATTTGTCCTTACTTTTTCCGGCCAGTTTGATGTTCCGCCTTTGTGCTTTATTGTTTTTATCGACCACAAATACAAAGGTTTTATCCTGCAGTTCGCTGGTAGCTACTTGAGGGATCTGCAACACCTGCTCTTTCACCTCTGAAATCTTTAAGGTCCCGGTACTTCCTGAGCGCAGGATATTATTCTGATTCGGGAATGTGGCACGTAAGGAAATTGCTCCTGTGGTTCTATCCACTTGGCCATTTACCGCATCTACCGTTCCTTTGATAGGGTATTCCTCCCCATCTGCCAACACCAAGGTTACTTTGGGAAAGGTTAGGCGTTTCTGTTTATCGTAAGCTCTTCCTTCCATACTGTCCTTCTTGGCCTGCGCTTTGGAAAAATAGAGGAAGTCGGATTCGTTCATCGCGAAATAAACATATACTTCTTGAATATCGGAAAGGTTGGTCAAAGGCTCTTTATCGCCTTTGCTAACCAGGTTTCCGATCCGTTTTGGAATACGGCCGATATAGCCGCTCACTGGAGCTTTGATCACGGTAAAATCCTTGCTCAATTGCGCTGATCGCACCTCTGCTCTCGCTTGGTCTACCCCAGCTTTTGCTACTTGGTAATCGGATTGGGCAGCAGCCAAACGAACATCAGAGATGACTTCGTTGTCTACCAAAGGCTTCAATCGGTCTACTTCCAATTGGGCATTCTTTAATTTGGCTTCGGCTACGCGGGCACTGGCTACCGTATTGTTCAGGTCTTCCTGATAAAAAGAAGGGTCGATCTTGAACAATCGCTGCCCCTTCTGAACGAAGGAACCTTCATCGACATAAATTTCTTGTAATAGACCTTCCACCTGCGGACGAACTTCTACATTGACCTTTCCTTCAATGGTACCTAGATAGTCTTTTACCGTAACAGCATCAGCTTGTTCTACGGTGTAAACCGGAAGGGCTAATGCTTTTGAAGAGTTTGTTTTTTCTTTTGATTTACTTTCGGAACAACTGCTGAAGATAGCCACTGAACCGATTACTAAAATGGATGCTTTTAAAATGGATAAATTGAGTTTCTTCACAATAATTAATTTGATGATGTTTGTGCTTAAAAATTCATGATGGAACTGCTTCGTAATATTTTTATTACACTTCCGTATTATTAACGTGATTTTTAACAATTATTGTACCGTTTAACATTTGTTAACAGGTTAAATAATAGTTAAAGGTTGATGATTGATTGTTTAAACAACCATAACTGACTGGGAATCAGATTTTAGTTGTTAATCACGTCATTGCGAGGAAATTTGCGTCATTGCGAGGAACGAAGCAATATTTAATCACGTCATTGCGAGGCTCCGCGTCATTGCAGGCTCCGCGTCATCGTAAGTTTGTAAGTAAGTTATAGGAATTAAAGAGACAGAATATAATTTTGTATTTCATTTAGGATACAGCGAGAGAGGGAGTAAGATTTTTAATCGTCATTGGT
>NZ_JAYLLN010000045.1:0-30714 GCF_037126265.1 Sphingobacterium tenebrionis | reverse complement strand
AGGAAAAGTACCTAAACAGGTTGGCACTGGAGTTCGATATGAAATTAGATAAGATACATTGACCTGATTAACAATAGGTTATACAACATGTCATTGGTAGCGTAGTCGAAGCATCTGTTCGTTTACTATCGTACAGATCCTTCGACTACGCTCAGGATGACAAAAAAAGAAAGGTTTAGAGCTTATGCTAATCGAAAGATTGCTTCGTCGTGCCTCCTCGCAATGACGATGTTAGCTTCCTCGCAATGACGATGTTAGCCTCCTCACAATGCCCCAGCAGCAAAAAAACAACAAATCTAAAACTTCACCCCTAATGTCATTACCACATTAGTCCTACTATTCTTAATCTCTGCTTCCGGAGCAGGAGATTTCCAGATATCATCCAATGTATACGTCACATCATAATAGGTCGAACTTTCATACTGCATGGCCGTTAAATCAATATACATCGCGTTAGGGAAAATATATCCCAATCCCAACGATCCAATATAACTGCCTTTGCTTGTATCCTCATAAGGCGAGCCCAAATAATTAAATCCTGCCCTACCTGTAAACCTATCCGTAAATACATACTCTGCACCAGCACGGAAATTAAAATTACTTTTGAAAATATTCTTCAGATCCATATTGATAGCATGCTCATCCGCAGAATTCGAATTGTAAGCCTCATTTACATACTTCACATTATCATATCCCACAAACTCCAAATCCGCAGATATCAAGCCTCTTCCAAAGAATTTAGTTAGTCCAATAGCTGTTTTCCATGGAGAAATAATAGAATAATCCCGACTTTCTCCACCTACTTCAGAAATATATTTCGGACGGATCTGATTCGTTGTTTTATCATCTTGATAATATTCCGCTTGGGTATCCAAATAATCATCAAATTTAATCGTGGTCCAAGTAGGAGAGGTAAAGGTCAATCCAAAGTTCCAATCCCACGATGGCTTTAAGATCATCCCGATATTAAAATTTGCACCATATCCAGTAGATTCGCTAGAATAACGATCGGTTAGCGCATAATTAATATCCGTATAGGAATTCTGAACCGATCCTGGCCTTAAGAACGGAGAATCTGGGTTGTCTGGACTAATCTCTTCTGTAGTCTTTGTCCATCCTCGTTCATACACGTCCCTGCTATAGGAGTTCTGATACGCCAATAACCCAACACCAGCACCGATATAAAAATTATGGCTGTAATTTGCTCCAATAGAAAAGTTGTTTATGTATTTGTGGCCGCCAGATAGGATATTAACCTGTTGCCCCTTCGGATCTCCTTCCAAAGCAATCGGAAAATACTCTTTTGGATTATCTCCGAAGGCTTCTACCAAGTAAGATCTTTTAAAATCATTGGTAAATGAGGGCGATCCAAACATTGCATCCGTAAGGGATTGTACTAAAGTGTTTTCCGAGTTAATGCCACTATAAACCACTTTATCATTGTAGTTGTTCTGCCTGTTAACACTTATTCCAATGTTAAAGTTCTGCCAACCCACATCTTGATTATAAGCAGTTGGAAATGCCAAAACAATACCGACATTATCAACCCCAAATTTGGCGAAATTCTTATTTTGGTTCTGACCATAAAAACTGGTCTTGTTGTTATTGTTCAACATGTTGAAGGATATCGACGCATCCGACTGTCCAAAAAAACCTAATCCGGCAGGGTTGCCAGATACGGAACTGATGTCACCTCCTAAGGAGGTATTCACACCGCCTAATGCCTTGAAACGTGCTGTACCATTGGATTCATCCAATGATAGAATTTTTGCATCATCAAAAATGGATTGGCCAAATGCCGACTGAACAGATAATAAAGTTAGAAAAGCGACTGGAAGTATATATTTTTTCATAGATATACAATATCGTTTTGATAAAAAGAAAATTTGGGTTAATAGGATAAATATATAGCCAATATAAATCTATATTGGCTATATGTATATATGTTAAGTTTGATTAACGTCTGCTGCCTCCGCCGCTTCTTCCGCTACCTGAAGAGGATGAAGAAGAACCGCCACCACTTCGGCCGCTGCTCATGCTTGAGCCTGAAGAACCGCTTCCCATGCTGCTTCCTCTGTCAAAACTACCTGATGAACGAGATGGCTCTGAACTTCTGGAAGTAGGTTGAGACCTATTAGAGGTGCTCGGTGTTTGACGAACGCCTTGAGATCTACTGGTTGGTGTTCTATCTACCGTACCTCTGGATGATGATGGCTGTGTTCTGCCTACATTTCCTTGTGGTCTAGTAGTAGGGTTTGATCTATTGATCCCTTCCGATCTAGATGAAGTACCTCTGGTAGTAGTTCCTTGAGAACGTGTTGTCCCTTGTGTACGGGAAGTGGTTCCTTGAGAACGGTTGGTAGAAGTTGTACCTCTGATACCTTCTGAACGGGAAGTTGTACCTCTATTGTTGTTGATTCTATCGTTGCTTCTGCTCACGGTACCTCTTTCACCAGATCTTGATGTAGATCCTACGCGGGAGCTTCTATCTGTAGCCGCACGACCAGTCTGGATTCTTCCTGAACGGTCCCTTGCAATTACGGAAGAACGACTACCACCAGCATTGCTATAGATACGTTGGCTACGGTCAGATGGCGTACGATAATTTCGGTTGCCATTGTTTCTTACGTTGTAGTAAGGATTTCCCCACTGGCTGTAGTAGGAGTTATATCCCCAGTATCCGCCTCCATAGTAAGAGCCGTATCCATACCAAGGATTAGCCCATCCGCCATTATACGGATAGTCCCATCCATAACCATAGTAGGGCCTGTTCCATCCCCAGCCGTATCCATGCCAAGGATATCCCCATCCCCAGCCCATGCCAATGCTCCATCCGAAACCGGAGTTCCATCCGAAACCAAGGCCATAGCCATACCATGGGTCAAAGAAAGGATCATAATATCCCATTCCTGGCGTGTTATAATAGAATCTGTTGATGCGGTTTGCATATTCCAATTCTTCGAATTCGCCATCAACGTATGCTTCGTCAGAATATTCATCCGCATAATATTCCGATTCAGCGATGGTCTCACCACCTACTTCATCGGTATAATAGTAGTCTGGGCTCTGGTATACACCACGTGTATCCCGGTTATTATAAACATCGTCGCGATACACTGTCTGTTGGCTTGTCGAACAGGAGCTTAAGAAAGCAACGAATGCTAAAGCTAACCATCCCATTAATATCTTCTTGTTTTTCATGATGCTAAAACAGTTAAATTTCGATAATACAGTACTTATTTATTATCTTAGACGCAAAATTAATTGCGGGGTTTAATCAAACACTCAAAAATACTAAATATTTTTATTTTTGTAAAAAATGCTGCTCAACAGCAATTTAACGCATATTTTGATAATATAATTTTCAATTAAAGAATGAGTAAAGGAATTACAAGCCGTAGTGAGGATTATTCACAATGGTACAACGATCTAGTCATTAAGGCAGATCTTGCAGAGTATTCTGCAGTAAGGGGATGTATGGTCATCAAGCCATACGGATATGCGATTTGGGAGCGCATGCAAGCGATCCTGGATAAGCGTTTCAAAGAAACAGGCCACTCAAACGCCTATTTCCCCTTATTTATCCCCAAATCATTCTTTTCCAAAGAAGCTTCCCACGTAGAAGGTTTTGCTACCGAATGTGCTGTGGTAACCCATTACCGTCTAAAAAATGATGGCAATGGTAAGATAGTTGTTGATGAAGAGGCTAAACTGGAAGAAGAGCTTATCGTTCGTCCAACTTCTGAAACCATTATCTGGAATACCTACAGAGGCTGGATCGAATCCTACCGTGACCTTCCTATTCTGGTCAACCAATGGGCCAATGTGGTTCGTTGGGAAATGCGTACGCGTTTATTCCTGAGAACTGCCGAATTCCTATGGCAGGAGGGACATACCGCACATGCTACCCAGGAAGAAGCGATCGCCGAAGCAGAACAAATGTTGGAAGTATATGCAGAATTCGCAGAAGGAACCTTAGCTGTTCCGGTGGTTCGCGGTCGTAAAACCGAGAATGAGCGTTTTGCAGGAGCGCTTGATACCCTTTGTATCGAAGCATTGATGCAGGATGGAAAAGCATTACAGGCAGGAACTTCCCATTTCCTTGGACAAAACTTTGCAAAAGCTTTTGATGTGAAATTCACATCCAAAGAAGGCAAGTTGGACTACGTATGGGCAACTTCTTGGGGTGTTTCCACACGTTTGATGGGCGCATTGATCATGGCGCATTCCGACGACCAAGGATTGGTATTGCCTCCAAAATTGGCACCTATCCAGGTGGTCATTGTACCTATATTTAAAACGGAGGAGGAAAAGGCGAATATTGATGCCTTCGTGGATCAGTTGAACAGTTCCCTTAAAGCGCAAGGTATCTCCGTAAAATACGACGACCGCGATACCCAACGTCCAGGATTCAAATTCGCAGAATGGGAATTGAAAGGTGTTCCATTGCGCGTAGCTGTTGGTGCACGTGATATGCAGAATGGAACTGTAGAACTTGCCCGTCGCGATACCCAGACGAAAGAAACAGTAGAACAAAATGGTTTGGCAGAACGAATCATTGGGTTGCTAGATGAAATCCAAGATAATATTTACCAAAAAGCATTGAACTTCAGAGATACCCATATTACTGAAGTTAATTCATATGATGAGTTCAAACAGGTTTTGGAAGAAAAGGGTGGCTTTATTTCCTGTCATTGGGATGGAACCGTAGAAACGGAGAAACGTGTGAAAGAGGAAACCAAAGCAACTATCCGTTGTATTCCATTGGATGCAAAAGACGAAGAAGGTGTTTGTATTTTCACTGGTAAACCTTCTAATAAAAGAGTGCTTTTCGCAAAGGCTTATTAATGAAAAGAATTTTGATATTGGGCTGTGGATGGTTGGCCGAAGAGTTTGCCCATCTACAGCTTAAAAATATGAATCAAGTCTGGGCGACCACGACTACTGAAGAAAAATACCATCGCCTTAAAAACGATGGTATTTTTGCCTATGTCCATAATTTTGATGGAGCAATAAATAAGGCGTCCAATACAATAGAATCCAACCCAGAAAATATTCTTGCGGAAAGCTTGAAAAACTTCGGTCCTTTTGATCTCATATTGACATCCATTCCAGCAACCAATAGAAATACAGTTGAAGAGCTCCAAATCCGATTTTCAAATGTTTATTCTTTATTAAGTAGACTTGAATTCGAGCAACATATTTTTCTGAGTTCGGTAGGCATCTATCCCGATATGGATGGTTTTTTTGATGAATCCAATCATCAGACAACACACTTGAACCCCAAATTACTTATGGCAGAAGAAGCAATGTTGAAATTACCTAATACCCATGTCTTCCGCTTGGGTGGTCTATTTGGCAAACAACGCATTTTTGCAAAATATTTTGAGGACAGAATCGTCCAGACTGGAGATCAACCTGCCAATTTTATCCATTTGGAAGATGTTTGTGGGGTACTGGATCAGGCACTGCACAAGGGTTTAAAAGAAACCATATATAACCTGGTAACACCTGAACATCCTTTGAAAAAAGAAGTAATCCTTGCCTCGGCAGAAAAATACGGTTATAAAAAGCCTCTCGGTTTCCAACCGGAAAACAGTTTTCAGAAGATCGTTTCAGGCAATAAAATCGCACAGGAGTTGAATTATGGATTTAAATATCCTTCTCCATTGTATTTTTAATAACTTAGTCAGATTAAAATTTACAGATATGAATTATAAGTTTGCAACCAAAGCAATTCATGCTGGTCAAGAATCAGACCCTACAACAGGGGCGGTAATGACTCCGATATACCAAACATCAACTTACCAACAAAAATCGCCAGGCGACCATAAAGGATTTGAGTACTCCAGAGGTACCAACCCTACCCGTAAAGCATTGGAAGATTGCCTTGCGGCTTTAGAAAACGGAAAACACGGTTTAGCCTTTTCCAGTGGGATGGCGGCTACCGATTGTGTATTGCGTTTATTGAAACCGGGCGATGAAGTGGTAACCGGTGATGATCTATATGGTGGTTCTTACCGTATTTTTACCAAGGTTTACGAGCCATTGGGAATCGTATTTAAATTTGTGAATACCTCCGATCCAGAGGCGGTAAGGGCAGCGGTGAGCGATAAGACCAAGTTGATCTGGGTAGAAACACCGACCAATCCGACCTTAAAATTGGCAGATATTGCCGCTATTGCTGAAATCGCAAAAGCAAGCAATGCCTTATATGCAGTAGATAATACCTTTGCATCGCCTTACTTACAGAATCCATTGGATCTGGGAGCTGACATCGTTATGCATTCCGTGACCAAATATCTGGGAGGTCACTCCGATGTGGTCATGGGCGCATTGATCGTCAATGATGAAGAGCTATATAAACAATTATGGTTTTATTATAATGCCTGTGGTGGAACTCCAGGTCCTCAGGACGCATTCTTGGTGTTACGTGGTATAAAAACCTTACATCTTCGGATGAGAGCACATTGTGAAAATGGAAGGGCAGTCGCTGAATACCTTAAAAATCATCCTAAGATCGAAAAGATTTACTGGCCAGGATTTACAGACCATCCAGGTCATGAGGTGGCCAAAAAACAGATGAAGGACTTCGGAGGAATGGTTTCCATTGTATTGAAAGGTGCTGATCTGCAGGAAACATTCCGAATCGCTTCGCAATTCAAGGTGTTTACCTTGGCCGAATCGCTAGGTGGTGTAGAGTCACTGATCAACCATCCTGCCACCATGACCCACGGATCTATTCCCAAGGAAGCTCGTGAAAAAGTGGGTGTGGTAGATAATTTATTGCGATTGTCCGTTGGGGTAGAGGATGCGGAAGATTTAATCGCTGACTTGGAACAAGCGTTGGGAAAATAATTGATCAACAAGGATCATATACCTCAATTTATTCTCATTATTATTTTTAATAGCTCACATACTTTTGTACATTTGTGCAGCTTTTATTAGGATTTAACAATTATGGAAAATACAACAGTAGAAAGACCAGCAAAACATACGGACAATAACGCAAACCGTACCGAATATTATGTTCAATTAACCATTGCTATCGTAATCGGTTTAGTAGGGGTATTCATCCGTTTTGTACCAGATGTAATCCCGGCTTTGGGACAGATGGGATCTATATTCTCTTGGATTGCTAACATTGCTATCATTATTGCTTCTTTCTTAGCATTCAGAGTTGTTTTCGCAATCTTAGGTTTCGGAAAAAAATAAGGTTTATTCCTAAAGGGTTTTAAAACTCGAAAGTCTAAACTAAGGATATTTAAAAGGCCTTGAATCATTTGATCCAAGGCCTTTTTTTATGGGCGATGTTTCCAGACCAGAGCCCAATTTATATTTTCAATTGGAAATTCCGCTTTCCAATTAGTTTAAGATCGACCAAGTAGCGTATGGAATTCTTGATAAAGCCAAGATCAAACCCAATACATAAAAAATCAAAACCGTTTGGTTTGCTTTTTTAGGATCCGCAATTTTCTTTGCTTTAGAATATCCAATAGTAATCAATACGATCGCAAGAACCATCGCGATAGGATGTTCAACGGTGTACAACCTGGAAACACTATCCTTCATGGTTTCGCCCGAAAGGTTCTCAAAACCTCTTGAGGAAGTGAAGTATAGTATAAAACCAATAATCAATTGTAAGTGGGCACTGATCAATCCGATCAAAGCAATCTTACGGTTGAAAGGTTTGTTGCCCGCATAATTAGCTAAGGTGATCAAGATCGCGACCACTAAGGCAAGTAGCAATACAATTGCTAATGTGGAATGTAGATGTAGCATAGTTTCTATAAATTTCAATCACAAATATACTATTTTGAAAGTCGTTTGTCGCCTAATTCTTTAAACTCTGACTTAGCTTTGAAATTAGGGAAGGTATTTTCCATGGATAGGGTATATCCTATGTCAAAGAATAACCTGGTATCCGCGATTATCCCATCAAATTTCCAGTTTTCATCCAGTTGATCGGTTACCGCATGGTATCTTCCGGCCAGTGCATTCCGACGGGTAGCTAAGGCAGCGGTATCCGTTTCTAAATAATCTCCCGCACTGCCCATATATAATCCAGGAATTCCCTGTTTCACAAAGTTGAAATGATCCGAACGGTAAAATCCACCAGAGGTCGGACTTCCTTCAGGTTTTAAGGTTCTACCGAATTTCTCGCCCGATCTGATGGCATAATCCTCCAGTTCCGTCTGTCCGGTTCCTACCACCGAAAACCCATTTTGTGCTCCAACGGGATTAAAGGAATCCATGTTCAGGTTGGCTACTGTTTTGTTCAATGGGAAAATGGGATGTTCCGCATAATATTGGGAGCCCAATAATCCTTGTTCCTCAGCCGTTACAGCTAAAAATACGATCGTTCTTTCCGGTTTTACCTTTGCGGCTTTGAAAGCCTTTGCGATTTCAAACAAAGCAGCCACACCGGTCGCATTGTCTATCGCACCATTGAAGATGGAATCTCCGTTGGATACCTCTCCAATTCCTAAATGGTCCCAATGTGCGGTATATATAATCGTTTCATCGGCACGTTTGCTTCCTTCGATCTTTGCCAGTACATTATTTGATTTCGATTCCCGGAAACTGTTCTTTAAGGAGACGTTCGTGGTTAGATTCATCGGAACAGCCTTAAATCCTTTTTTCTTGGCATCTTCCATAACCTTCGGATCCAAACCAGCAGCCTTGAATAATTTGTTTGCTGTTTCACCTGTTACCCAACCTTGAAAAGCCACTTGGTTCTTTCCTTTGTTTTCAGGAACCAATGACAATTGCGGACCAGTCCAACCACCTCTTACCACATTCCAACCGTAGCTGGCAGCAGCCGTTTCATGGATGATCAGGACACCTGCAGCACCCTGTCTGGATGCTTCCTCAAATTTATAGGTCCAGCGACCATAATAGGTCATGGTATCTGCTTTAAACAGATTTTTATCATAGCGGCCAGGATCAGAAACCATCACCACAACGGTCTTTCCTTTCACATCCAAACCCTCGTAATCATTCCAATTATATTCTGGTGCCACGATTCCAAATCCTGCAAAAACCAGCTCTGTATTTTCTACCTGGATGTGCTCTTCCATCCTTGGCGAACCAATCACATAATCATCCAGAAAATCAACCGTAACATCGGTATTTTTCCCTTTGAAGGTAAGCGTATTCTCCACTGGCTTTGCGTCGATCTCCACCATAGGCACCTCTTGGAAATAAGAATCTCCGTTCCCTGGTGCTAAGCCCAAGGCTTTAAACTGCTCTTGGATATAATTGACCGTAAGGGTATCACCTTTTGTAAAGGGTTTTCTTCCCAAAAATTCATCTGATGCTAAAGTGGCCACATAGTTTTTGAAGCCCTCCTCCGTGATGGCATGGATGGCTGTGGAATCCAACTTACTGCTATCAAAGCTTCCAGATTCGGAACCTGATTTACAGGACACCAAACCCAGTAAAGCCGCAGCAAAAAAATAGGTCGTTTTTTTCATTTTTAATGGTTTTATGGTTTTTCTATCGGAAAAACTTCAGCAATAGGATGGAACAGGTAGATCCGCTGGGTAGAAACCTCCAGGCATTTATACCTTTTTCGAAGTTTCTCCTGTTTCTGGAATACCCTTCCGCTCTTGATACTGAAGTACTGTTGGAACTCCAGCGTGTCAATCGTCACGATCTCCTCCCGTTTGCTGTCATAGTTTTTCAACGTCTTGTATAGATTCAGATCGGTGCAGCTAGAAGCTGCCGGATTGTTCATATACTTGACCAAAGCGCTGGTCACATCTGCCGGAAATAGATTCAATCTGATGAAGGGATCCATTAATCCCTTAAAGTTATTCTTCCATTCCGTCCCATGTGGCCTAACCTTGTTCTTGTGGTTCTGCCAGGTTTTCAGATGGGCAAATTCATGAACCGTAGTGATGAGAAAAGAAAATGGATTCAAATCATGGTTAATGGTAATCTGATGGGGTTCATTTTTGAATGGCGAACGATAATCGCCGAGTTTTGAACTCCGTGATTTGGTCACCTTGAACCTACAGGCAGTATCATTGATCCATTGGGAAATGATCGGCGCTGCAGCTTCTGGAATATACTTGCTCAACTGTTTGCTAAAATCCGGCATGAACTACAAACATATTAGTTTAACATTAGAATTAATAATATAAAATATTCAAATTTCCCGTTGGAAACAGAATTAACTATATTTGAGGGTAAGTCAAAACATACATGTTAAGTAAACTGCTGATAAAAAACTATGCATTGATAGATGCATTGGATATTTCATTCGACCATAAACTCAATATCATTACCGGGGAAACCGGAGCCGGTAAATCCATCATTATGGGGGCATTGGGGCTTATCCTTGGCAACCGTGCCGAAAGCAAACATTTTTTTGATGAAAAATCAAAATGTATCATTGAAGGACATTTTGATGTGCAGCATTATCAGTTGCAGGACCTCTTTCAGCAGCTTGATCTGGATTATGATGACTTATCCATTATCCGTCGCGAACTTCATGCCGACGGAAAATCCCGTGCATTTGTAAATGATACACCCGTGACCTTGCAGACCTTGAAAGTATTAGGCGAGCGATTGATCGATATCCATTCCCAGCATGCCACCTTACAGATCAATACCGAAGCTTTTCAGTTATTGGTATTGGATACTGTAGCCCAGCATACTGACCTGTTGCAGGATTATAAACAACAATACCAAAGCTATAAAAAGTCCAGTCAGGAGCTTAAAGATATGGAAGAGGACCTGGCAAAATCCAGGGCGGAATACGATTATCAGCAATTTATTTTCAATGAATTGGAACAGGCGAATCTGCAGGAAGGGGAGCAGGCTGAAATGGAAGCCGAGCAGAGCCAATTGGAGAACGCGGAAGAGATCAAGCGCCAATTCCATGCAGCAGGTCAAGTCCTTCAAGGGGAAGAGATCAATGTATTGGATAGTCTGAAAGCTGCATCTAATGCGGTGCAGCAAGGAATCCGATATTTGCCTTCTGCTGAACATATAAATGAACGCATGCAATCCGTGATCATTGAATTGAAGGATATTGCAGCAGAAGTGGAGCAGATCGCGGATGGGGTAAGCATGGATGAAGAAAGATTGACCTTGATAAATGAACGTTTAACGGTGCTTTATGATCTTCAGAAAAAGCATCGGGTGGATCATGTGGAAGGGTTGATTAAATTGCGTGAAGAATTGGAAGGCAAAATGCAGTCTTCTTCGGATTTGGAAGAAAAGATCGAAGCATTGAAGAAAAGTTTGGAAGTTGTATTTGCAGAGCTGCAAACCAAAGCGGAAAAGATCAGCTTGAACCGGGAGAAGGCGACTAAGATATTGGAGAAGGAGGTGACACAGGTATTGGCGAGAGTGGGAATGCCACATGCGCAATTGAGGGTGGAACTGAAAAGATTGGATAAATTTAAATCGACGGGACAGGATGAAGTTTCCTTTCTGTTTTCGGCAAATAAGGGGCAATCTTTGCAGGTTATTCATAAGGTAGCTTCGGGAGGGGAGTTGTCGAGGGTGATGTTGGCGATTAAGTCGCTGGTGGCAAAAACTTCGGCATTGCCTACGATAATTTTTGATGAGATTGATACGGGGATATCGGGAGAGGTGGCTTTAAGGGTTGGGGAATTGATGGAAGAACTGGCGGAGAATATGCAGGTGATCAGTATTACGCATTTACCTCAGATTGCTTCACAGGGATATAGCCACTTTAAAGTGTATAAAGAAGATAAAGGCGAAAAAACAAAGTCTAATATTGTGTTGATGGATAAGGAGGAGAGGGTAATGGAAATTGCGCAGATGTTAAGTGGAGCGAATCCGGAAGCCACGGCTGTACAGCATGCACGGGAGATGTTGAAGTAAAAAAAACGTCCTTGCGAGGAATTTTACGTCATTGCGAGGAACTTTACCCGTCATTGCGAGGAACGAAGCAATCTTTACACTAATCGAAAGATTGCTTCGTTCCTCGCAATGACGAATGGCTCCTCGCATTAGCGAAAACCTCGCAATGACGAGTATATCTAATTACCTACTAAACCCTCCGTCAATCCAACTTTGATTAACATTTTTTCAGGTCTAACAGGTGCTCCAGTACCTCTATATTCCGCATAAACAGCAACCGATCCAACAGCATAGTTCGCAGTGAAATGGTAATCACGAATGGTTCCTGGCAAAAGCTCATAAAGATTGGAATGACTCTCAAACAAAGCTGCTACACTTACAATTCCATCTTCAAAAATTACTTCATCTAAATCCGGCTCATCAATGATTAATTCATAAGTTGGACGATCAGCAGTAATTGCTTTCCAAGCTGAAGGTTCAATAGTATACACATACGTATAAGTCCTAGTAGAGTTCGGATCCATTACCTCTTTAGTACAAGAACTAAAGCTGACCAAACTTGCTGTTGCAATTGCAAAGGCTAATAAAAGTTTTTTCATGAGAAGAGTTATTATATTGTTATTAATCTGTTTCTTATGGGTTAAGACAACCCAAACCCCAAAAAGTTTAAACCTTTTTAACAAATATTTTGCCATAAAAAAAGCCGGATGATACTCATCCGGCCTTTCCTATACAAAATTGACCTTAGTCTTTTTTCTTATTATCCTTAGATTCAGAGGCTAAAGAAGAATCGTCCTTCTGGTTTTTTCCGGCAGAAGAAACCACAATTTCTTGTTTTTCTTCATTGTAATCCACCAAAATAGTGTCCCCATTTTTCAGATCTCCTTTAAGGATCTCCTCTGCGATCGGGTCTTCCAAATATTTCTGGATCGCACGTTTCAACGGACGGGCTCCAAAATTACTGTCATAACCTTTCTCCGCAATATGGTTCTTCGCTTTCTCTGTCAAGTTGATCGGATGTCCCAATGCTTCGATACGGGCGAATAAAGATTTCAATTCAATATCAATGATTTTGAAGATATGATCTTTGTTCAACGAGTTGAAGACAATAACATCATCAATACGGTTCAAGAACTCCGGTGCAAAAGCACGTTTTAAAGCCGTTTCAATCACACCTCTGGAATGAGAATCAGCTTGGTTCTCTTTCGCAGCGGTTGTGAAACCAACCCCTTGACCAAACTCTTTCAATTGGCGTGCACCAATGTTCGAAGTCATGATAATAATGGTATTGCGGAAGTCCACCTTACGACCCAAACTATCAGTCAACTGTCCTTCGTCCAAAACCTGTAACAACAGGTTGAAAACATCCGGGTGAGCTTTTTCGATCTCATCCAACAAGACAACTGCATACGGCTTACGACGAACCTTCTCGGTCAACTGACCTCCTTCTTCATAACCAACATATCCTGGAGGCGCTCCCACCAAGCGGGATACCGCGAATTTCTCCATATATTCACTCATGTCGATCTGAATCAATGCATCTTCTGAATCAAACATGAAACGGGCAAGTTCTTTTGCCAATTCCGTTTTACCAACGCCGGTCGGACCTAAGAAGATGAAGGAACCAATAGGTTTCTTCGGATCTTTCAATCCTGCTCTGGTACGTTGGATCGCTTTCACCAATTTCTGAACAGCATCATCCTGGCCGATGATACGACCTTTCATGGAATCGCCCATGTTCAATAATTTCTGGCTGTCCGTTTGGTTCACACGTTGAACTGGAATACCAGTCATCATGGATACTACCTCGGCCACATTATCTTCCGTTACGGTATATCGTTTGGTTTTGGTTTCCGCTTCCCAAGCTGTTTTTTCCTTCTCTAATTCCTCGATCAATTTTTTCTCGGTATCACGAAGTTTAGCAGCTTCTTCATATTTCTGCGAACGAACGACCTTGTTCTTCTCTACTTTCACATCCTCTATCTTCTCTTCGATATCGATGATACTCTGAGGGACATGGATATTGTTCAAGTGTACACGAGAACCTGATTCATCCAAGGCATCGATAGCCTTGTCTGGTAAGAAACGATCCGTAATATAGCGCGTAGTCAAAGACACACACGCCTCGATGGCTTCTGGGGTATAGGTTACATTGTGGTGTTCCTCATACTTGTCCTTGATACGGTTCAAAATCTCGATCGTATCATCATAGGTAGTCGGCTCCACTGTTACCTTTTGGAAACGACGATCCAATGCGCCATCTTTCTCTATATACTGACGGTATTCATCCAAGGTAGTTGCCCCGATACATTGGATCTCTCCACGAGCCAATGCCGGTTTGAACATGTTCGATGCATCCAATGAACCTGATGCACCTCCAGCACCAACAATGGTGTGGATCTCATCAATGAACAATATAACATCTGGTGATTTTTCCAATTCGTTCATCACCGCTTTCATCCGCTCTTCAAACTGACCGCGGTATTTTGTACCTGCAACCAAGGATGCCAAATCTAGGGTAACTACACGTTTATTGAATAGCACACGAGAAACCTTCCGTTGGATAATCCGTAAAGCCAATCCCTCAGCAATGGCTGATTTACCTACTCCTGGTTCTCCAATCAAAATCGGATTGTTCTTCTTCCTTCTGGAAAGAATCTGAGATACTCGTTCAATTTCTTTTTCACGACCAACGATCGGATCCAATTTACCTTCCTCCGCTGCTTTCGTCAAGTCACGACCGAAATTATCCAAAACTGGAGTTTTCGATTTGATATCAGAAACCTTCTTAGGGGTTGTAAATTGCGATTCTTCTTCGTTATAATCCTCATCACCTCCGGAAGGCGAATTCGATGCCTCATCGGTGATGCTGGTCGCATTCTGTTCTACTTCTGTTTTGAAAACATTGTAGGAAACATTGAACTGTGATAAAATCTGTGAAGCAATATTATCCTCATCCCGTAGGATGGCCAATAATAAATGTTCGGTTCCAATAATATCACTCTTAAATATCTTAGCTTCCAAATAGGTAATCTTCAATACTTTTTCTGCCTGTTTAGTCAGTGGCATGTTACTGATCGATGTACGGGAAACAGAAGGCCCCATAACGGCCTCCTCTATGGCTTGCCTTACAGCGGCCATGTCAACGCCGATATTCTTCAATATCTTGATCGCTACTCCATCGCCCTCACGGATAAGACCAAGTAATAAATGCTCTGTGCCTATATACTCGTGTCTTAAGCGAAGTGCTTCTTCTCGAGAGTACGAGATCACGTCTTTGACCCGGGGTGAAAATTTTGCTTCCATTAAATTCCTTTCTCTATTAAATCGGGTGATAATTGTATAAATGTAATAAAAATACCCTTTACACCCTTTTGTTACTTTATATTTTTATCAACAATTAGACCATAGCGCGAATACTATCAAATTGTCAGTAATTCCATTATCTTTGTGGAAAAAGTTTCATCATCCTTATGTCAGACGAGAAAATTATCTTTTCCATGGCAGGCGTGAATAAAATTCACCCGCCATCCAAGCAAGTACTCAAGAATATCTATCTATCCTTTTTCTATGGAGCTAAAATAGGGGTCATTGGTTTAAATGGTTCCGGAAAATCTTCCCTATTGAAAATCATCGCCGGTATCGATAAATCCTACCAGGGCGAAGTGGTGTTCTCACCAGGTTATTCTGTAGGTTATTTAGCACAGGAACCCGAATTGGATAAAACAAAGACGGTATTGGAGATTGTGGAAGAAGGTGTTGCTGAAACAAAAGCCATCCTTCAGGAATATGAAGATATCAATGAAAAGTTTGGTCTGCCGGAAGTCTATGAGAATCCTGATGAAATGGATAAATTATTGGCTAGGCAAGGCGAGTTACAGGATATGATCGATGCGAGCAATGCCTGGGAATTGGATTCGAAATTGGAACGCGCCATGGATGCTTTACGTTGTCCAGAGCCGGACACCTTAATTGCCAATTTGTCAGGGGGTGAGCGAAGAAGGGTGGCGTTATGTCGTCTTTTATTGCAAGAACCAGATGTCTTGTTGTTGGATGAGCCTACCAACCACCTGGATGCCGAATCCATCGATTGGTTAGAGCAACATTTACAGCAATATAAAGGTACGGTAATCGCCGTAACCCACGACCGTTATTTCTTGGATAATGTGGCCGGTTGGATCCTGGAATTAGACCGTGGTGAAGGTATTCCTTGGAAAGGGAATTATTCTTCCTGGTTAGATCAGAAAGCCAAACGATTGGCTCAGGAAGAAAAACAGGAAACCAAGCGTCAGAAAACATTAGAACGCGAATTGGAATGGGTAAAAATGGCACCAAAAGCCAGACATGCCAAATCCAAAGCCCGATTACATAATTATGAAAAATTAGCCTCTGAGGAAACCAAAGAACGCGAAGAGAAATTGGAGCTGTTCATTCCTCCAGGCCCTCGATTAGGCAATGTGGTGATCGAAGCAACCAATGTATCCAAAGCCTATGGCGATCGGATCTTATTTGAAAATTTAAGCTTCTCCCTTCCTCCAGCAGGTATTGTGGGTATTATCGGTCCAAATGGTGCCGGTAAAACGACCCTTTTCCGATTGATCACAGGTCAGGAAGAACCAGATTCGGGAACATTCCGGGTAGGAGAGACCGTGGCTCTGGGCTATGTAGACCAGATGCACGATGATCTGGATGCCAACAAATCCGTTTGGGAAAATATTACCGATGGAAATGAGAACATCCAATTAGGAAATCGTCCGGTGAATTCCCGTGCTTATGTTTCCAAATTCAATTTCAATGGCGCCGACCAACAGAAGAAAATCGCTGTATTATCCGGTGGTGAACGCAATAGGGTACACTTGGCCATTACCTTGAAAAAGGGATCCAATGTGCTATTACTCGATGAGCCGACCAATGACATCGATGTGAATACCCTGCGAGCCTTGGAAGAAGGTTTGGAGAATTTCGGTGGATGTGCAGTGATCATCTCCCACGACCGTTGGTTCCTAAACCGCATCTGTACGCATATTCTTGCCTTTGAAGGGGATTCGCAAGTCTACTTCTTCGAAGGAAATTATACCGAATACGAAGAGAACAGAAAGAAACGTTTAGGTGATGTAGGTCCGAAAAGAATTAAGTATAAAAAACTTGTAAAATAAAGATTATTGGAAACCGCCAAGTTACTCGAAGCTATCATTGAAAATGCCATCGATGGGATTATTACCATTGATAACCATGGAAATGTGGAAAGCATCAACCCTGCCGCATTAGAACTCTTCGGATATGATGCCGAAGAGGTGATCGGGAATAATATTTCTATGTTGATGCCTGAGCCAGACCGTTCCAATCATGACCGTTATATTTCAAACTATGAAGAAACAGGTCACAAACGGATTATAGGTATCGGTAGGGAAGTGCGGGGACTGAAAAAAGATGGTACAACCTTCCCTTTCCGTTTGGCAGTTAGCGAAGTGTTCTATAAGGATCGGAAGATCTTTACCGGATTCGTGCATGACCTGACCAAAGAGAAGAAAGCCGAGATCGAACTAAAGAAACATACCCAAGAATTGGAATGGAATGTGCGGGAAAGAACAAAAGACCTGATCAAATTGGTTTCCGAGCTGGAAAAGGCGAAAGCCGATGTTAGTGTTTCCCTTGAAAAGGAAAAGGAATTGAACCAATTGAAATCAAGATTTGTTTCTATGGCATCCCATGAATTCCGGACTCCATTGAGCTCTGTGCAATTGTCGGCCTCCTTGATTGATCGCTATGTTGAAAAATCGGAATATGCTCCCATTGAAAAGCATACCAATCGGATCAAGAATTCTGTTCAATTGTTGAATACGATCCTCAATGATTTTCTGAACTTAGAAAAACTGGAAGCGGGAGTCGTCGTGGTCAATAAAAGCGATGTGAACATGGTACAGTTGGGTGAAGAGATCGCAGAAGAAATGCAGATGATCTGTAAAAAGAACCAACATATCATCTACCAACATACGGGCGAAGAGGCGAACTTCTTTATCGATCCTAATCTGTTGAAAAACAGCATCATCAACTTGATTTCCAATGCCATAAAATATTCCGGAGAAGATACCTTCATTGAGTTTAATACGGAGATCGGCAAGGATTCGCTTGTGGTAACCGTAAAGGACAATGGTATTGGTATCCCATTGGAAGATCAGGTAAACCTGTTCGAACCTTTCTTCCGGGCAAATAATACAGGCAATATCCCTGGTACCGGTTTGGGGCTGAACATCGTGAAACGCTATGTTGAACTCATGGGCGGTAAAATGGAATATTGGTCCGCCGTGAATGAAGGCGCAATTTTTAAAATGAATTTCATCCAATAAGAATGGAAAAAAGAAGAATCTTAATTATTGAAGATAATAGTGATATCAGGGAAAGTACAGCAGAAATCCTGGAATTGACCGGAGAGTATTCGGTCATGGTGGCTCCTGAAGGAAAAACAGGCGTAGACCTGGCGATCAAACATCGCCCTGATATGATTCTTTGCGATATCATGATGCCTGAACTGGATGGTTATGGGGTATTGTATATGTTGAGCAAACACGAAAATACCCAAGATATCCCTTTTATTTTTCTGACGGCCAAGTCGGAAAAGGCCGATGTGAGAAAAGCCATGGAAATGGGGGCAGATGATTACCTGACCAAACCATTCGATGACCTGGAATTGCTGAATGCTATTGAAAGTAGGTTCAAAAAACGTTCGCAGATCCAAGCCAAGGCCGTACCATCGGCAGATAGTTTCCGATTGGATGAACAGGAACAAGCCTACCTGCTTCAGGACCTGGCAAGCCATGGCCGAATGAAGACCATTAAAAAGAAACAGACCATCTATGAAGCTGGTGACACCCCGCTTTATGTGTATTATATCAAAAAGGGAAAGGTTCGCAGTTTTCTAAATTATAAGGATGGTAGGGAATTATCCACCAATATCTACATTGAGGATCAATTTTTCGGCCTGGAATCGGTGTTGCTGAACACCAAATATGGCGACAATACCTCCATCCTGGAAGATGCGGAAATCGCCCTTATCCATAAGGACAATTTCTTTGAACTGCTCTATAAAAAACCAGCGATTGCCTCTAAATTGATTAAGGTATTATCCCAGAATATTTTAGAAAAAGAGGAGCAGATGCTCGGCTTTGCCTATGATTCTGTTCGTAAGCGTGTGGCCAATGCCTTGGTCAATGTTGCGGAAAAATCAGGATCGGCAAATGATGAAGTCACCATCAAAATTTCCCGGGACGACCTTGCTGCTTTAGCGGGTACTGCCAATGAAACCATTAGCCGCATGTTGGCTGATTTTAAAGATGAAAAACTTTTAACCAAAGAAGGAAATGCGATCCGCATATTCTCCGTCGTACGATTAAAGAATATCAAACAATAAGCTGGCTCCTTAAACCGTGATATATATCACTTTCTGGGCTGATGCAGTTCACTGAATATAGTGAATGTATACAGTACCTTTGAATGGTTTATATATCTAACTTAAGGATGAGAGTGATTGCATATAACATTTTAGGTCCCGAAAAGGAATACTTGGCCATAGCGAATGCGAAGGTCCATGATCTGACTTTGGTGACCAATGAATTGAATTTCAGTACAATGCATTATGCTTTGGGAAAGGAAGCTGTTATCATATCTGAACGTGATATATTAGATCGGGTCATGTTGGCGGAATTGAGCAGGATAGGTGTGAAAAGTATTGTCACACGATCTTCCACCACCGAACATATCGATCTGGATTTCGCAGGTGAGTTGAAAATGCATGTAGCCAACGTCCCTTTTGAAACATCCTTAGAAGATATTGCCAAAAGAACCATCCAAAACCTTACCCAATGGATGGTCGGCGGTTGTGCAGGAGATGCCTGCCAATGCAAGATGGACTGCGCAAACAAGATGAAATTCGGTTAATATGGAAATAGATAGATTCAATGCCCTCATTCATAAATACAATGTGGCAGCACCTCGATATACCAGCTACCCAACTGTTCCTTTTTGGGAAAATGACCACTTCAACGAACAAGACTGGAGATTAAGGGTCTCCGAAAATTTTAAGGATTCCAAAGAACAGGGGATCAGTATCTATGTACATTTACCTTTTTGCGAAAGCCTGTGTACCTATTGTGGATGCAACACGCGAATTACCAAAAACCATCAGGTAGAAGATCCTTATATCACCTCCCTCTTGAAGGAATGGAAAATGTATAAGGAGATTCTGGGCAATGAATCTTTGAAAATTGCGGAAATCCATCTTGGTGGTGGCACACCAACTTTTTTCCAGGCCGAAAACCTGCACCGGCTGATTGATGGATTGATGGAGGGAAATCAACGTGCGGAAGGCGCTTCTTTTTCTTTTGAAGCCCATCCTGCGAATACGACTTACGAACATTTAAAAACATTATACGACTTAGGTTTCAAACGCCTCAGTTTAGGGATCCAGGATTTTGACGAAAAAGTCCAGTTCATCATCAATAGGCATCAGACCGTAGAGGATGTTGCACGGGTGATGAAGGACGCCAGAGCCATTGGTTATGACTCTATCAATTTTGACCTGATCTATGGTCTTCCGCTGCAAACTGCAGAATCGGTGAGAATGACCATCGAACATTCCTTGATCCTTAACCCGGATCGGATCTCTTTCTATAGCTATGCCCATGTGCCTTGGATCAAACCTGGCCAACGAAGATTTACTGAACATGATTTGCCAGTTGGCGAAGAAAAGTTAAATTTATATAAACTTGGAAAACAGATGATACAGGAAGCTGGTTTTGAAGATGTGGGTATGGACCACTTTGCAAAACCGGCCGATGAACTGTATAAAGCATCCAAAAATGGAACCTTGCACCGTAATTTCATGGGCTATGCCGATAGGTATACGCCTTTGTTGATCGGTTTAGGGGTTTCTTCGATCTCGGATGCTTGGACCGCTTTTGCGCAGAATGTGAAAACGGTAGAGGAATACCATAAACTGATTGCCGAAAATAAATTACCGGTTTTTAAAGGTCATTTGTTGAATGAAGAAGATGTTCTGGTAAGACAATATATTTTGGATATGATGTGTAGGGGAAAAGTATCCCTAAAACCTCATGAAGAGATAAATATCGGTATCTTAGATAGACTTCAACCTTTACAGTTGGATGGACTTGCCGAAATCAAGGGCCTGGAAGTTCAGATCACTGAAGTAGGAAAGTCCTTCTTGAGAAATGTGTGTATGGCTTTTGATGTGCGTTTGCAACGTACGAAGGAAAGAGAGAATCTATTCAGCCAAGCGATATAAGCGATTTCAAAAACGAATCTTTAAAACAATTTATCAGGAGATTGGAATGGCGATCAACAGTAAATTAAAATTGAATACCAGCTGTTACCACTGTGGTGATCAGGTGGAAGAAACAGCCTATGTGCTGGATGATCATGATTTCTGCTGTTTGGGCTGTCAAACAGTCTACCAGATCCTCAATGAAAACAACCTAGCAAGTTATTATAAATACAATACCCATCCCGGTAAATCCCAAAAGAACCAAAAAGAGGATCTTTCCTACTTGGACGAACCCAATATTGTTGCCAAATTGGTGGATTACCAAGATGAGGAAATGGCCATTATCACCTTTTACGTACCTGCCATCCATTGCAGTTCCTGTATCTGGTTATTGGAAAACCTGTATAAACTGAATCCTGGCGTGAAGACATCCCAAGTAGATTTCATGAAAAAACAGGCCAGTATTACGTTCCATAAAAAGGAAATTTCCCTACGGGAATTGGTGGGGCTGCTCCATAATATTGGTTACGACCCGAAGATCACCCTTCAGGATGTGGTTAAGGAAGGGAAGAAATTCAATCAGAACAAGCTCATCGCCAAAATCGTCGTAGCGGGGTTCTGTTTCGGAAATTCCATGATGATCTCCTTTCCGGAATATTTCGGAATGGCGGCCTTCGAAAAACAATACGCCAATTTCTTTGGCTATATGAACCTGGCCTTTGGCCTTCCGGTATTATTATATAGTGCGTCGGATTATTTTAAATCTGCCTGGATCAGTTTAAAACAAAAGCGCTTAAACCTGGATGTTCCTTTGGCATTAGGAATATTTGTGCTCTTCTTCCGTTCGGCATACGAAATTATTTCCCAAACAGGAGCTGGATTTATGGATACCCTATGTAGTTTGGTGTTCTTTATCCTGATCGGTAAATGGGTGCAGCAGCGTACCTATTACCACATCTCCTTTGAAAGGGATTACCGTTCTTATTTTCCGGTAGCCGTGACCGTGATCAAGGAGCATACTGAAAAACCTACGCAGATCGGAGATCTGCAGGTGGGCGACCGGATCTTGGTAAGGAACAATGAAATCATTCCGGCAGATGCGATTTTATTGAATGGGCATGCATCCGTGGATTTCAGTTTTGTAACCGGAGAAAGTAAACCTGTTGAAAAGGTATTGGGCGAAGTCGTCTATGCGGGTGGGCGGCAGATGGGAGAAGCCATCGAGCTGGAAGTGGTGAAAGCGGTTTCCCAAAGTTACCTGACCAAACTGTGGAACAACGACAGTTTTAAACAGTACGAAAAGAAATTCGATACCTTCATTGGCTATATCAGTAAATATTTTACCATCGGTCTTTTGGCAGTGGCCTTTGTTTCCTGTGCATATTGGTTACTTGGTGGAAATGCGGATAAAGCTTGGGCAGCCTTTACGGCCGTTTTGATTATTGCCTGCCCTTGTGCCTTGGCATTAAGTTCGCCATTTACCCTTTCCGCAGCATTGAGCATCTTTGATAAGAATAAACTGTATATCAAGAATACAGCTGCTATCGAGCAGATGGCTGCCATCGATGCCATGGTCTTTGATAAAACAGGAACCATATCCTCACCAAATGCCTCCAGTATGTATTTTGAAGGATCTTTATCCAGTTTGGATAAGAACCTGATCTATTCCCTCTGTCGAAATTCCAACCACCCTTTGAGCCGAGAGATCATCAAATGGTTAGGGGAGGGGCAATTGTTGCCGATTTATGATTATGAAGAGGTGGCAGGTAGAGGGCAATCTGCAAAATACCAAGATTATAGCATCCGATTGGGAAGTGCCAGTTATGTGGGATCCCAAAAGGTAGATTTGGAAGGATCGGTTGTATATGTACGGATCAACGATGCAATCAAGGGTTTCTTTACCTTGGAACAATCCTGGCGACCAGGATTGGCAGACGTCATCAATCAATTCAAAGGAGAATCCTATAGTCTTCACCTGATCTCAGGTGACAATGAGCGACGGGCAGACGCATTGAAAATGATCTTCCCACAAGGTTCTAAATTGTTGTTCAATCAGACACCGGGGGAAAAATTGGAACGGATCCATGATTGGCAAAACCAAGATCATAAAGTGTGTATGTTGGGCGATGGCTTGAACGATGCCGGTGCTTTGCGAAAAGCGGATATCGGAATAGCCGTATCGGATGATATCAATAACTTTTCTCCTGGCTGTGATGCGATTTTGGATGGGGAATCTTTTGATAAATTGCCCAAATTCTTTGCTTTTAGCAAAGATGCGGTGAAAGTGATCAAGATGAGTTTCATCATTTCCCTGATGTATAATAGCATAGGTCTGAGTTTTGCGGTGCAAGGGACCATGTCGCCATTATTTGCGGCTATTTTGATGCCGATCAGTACAGTTACGATCATTTCATTCACCAGTTTGATGACCCGGTGGTATGCAAAACGAAGAAATTTAATTTAAATTTGTAGGTATGAACATCATATTTATGTTAATCGGTTGTAGTGTGCTTATTGCGCTGTTCTTTCTTGGCGCCTTCTTTTGGGCGAGCAAGAATGGACAACATGAGGATACCTATACACCATCGGTTCGAATCCTCTTTGATGATGAACCGCAGGAAGAGGGGAAAGAACCCGCTAAAAAATAGGCTGAGACCCCAAAAATCACAGTTTTTTTACAGAGTTCATGCTTTTATTGATATTCGGCATGGTATCTTTGTAACATGTTTCGATTGTTCCATTTCTTGGCACTTTTTGGTTATCTGAACTTGCTCTGTTTTGAGGTGAACAGCAGCTGCTTCTTAAATTCTGGAGAGGTAAAAACCAATGAAACATTCGTAGAAGTTTTGTTGGAAGAAGTGCTCAACATGAAGCACGCGGATTCCGACGAAGCAGTCCCCAATATTATTTTTGATGATTACCGCGCAATGTCCCTATCCTTAGGTTTATTGCCCGCTATTCTTATATTTTCCTGGTTATTGGTTCGTGTCAAAGAACTGATCAAAACCCAAGACCATCCCTTTTACCTTTCGAAAACATTATGCCTTCCCGGCTATTATAGTTTTCTGTATCGGTACAGACCTTTCTAATTTCTTTCGCTAGGTTCTATTTTTTAATTGAACCCTGGCCATTGCATGTCTGCAATGGCTGAATTCCATGTGTATCTATTTTTTTATTACCCGAATTATATTTTATAATGAAGAATCGTTTCTTGATGCTTCCATTGGTTGGAAGTGCAATTTTCTTTGCTGCTTGTACAGCAAATAGTAATGAACAGCAAACTACTACAACGTCCAAAGTAGTGCCTGTTACTCATCTTATCCAAAAAGACACCGTTATCTTTAAGGAATACATTGCCGATATCCAATCGCAACGGAATGTGGAACTACGGTCTAGACTGACTGGGTTTTTGAATAAGATCTATGTAGATGAAGGGGCTTATGTAAGAAAAGGTCAGGTACTGTTCTCATTGACCGATGAAGAGTACAAAGCGGATCATGCCCAAGCACAGGCCGCTGTCAATTCAGCGATGGCAGAAGTGAAAAAAGTGGAACTGGAAATGGAAAGGACCCAAAAATTGGTCGATAAGAATATTGTTAGTAGATCCGAATATGAGTTATTACGAGTGCAGTTAAAAGCGGCCCATGCCAAGGTGAAAGAAGCCGAGGCAATTCTACATCAAGCAAAAACAAAATTAGCACATACCCAAATCAGGGCCCCATTTGATGGTCGGATCGATCGTATCCTACTCCGAGAAGGGTCCCTATTGGAAGAAGGCTCTTTGTTGACCAGCATTTCAGACCAACAACTGGTCAATGTCTATTTTGATATTTCGGAAACTGAATATTTGGAAATCGCATCCGACCCAAGTTTTAACCGAAATCATTTCAAGAAAGAGGTACAGTTGATCCTTGCCAATGGAACGTTGTATCCACATAAGGGCACGGCTGAAATTGTGGAGAGCGAGTTTGAATCCAGTACCGGGTCTATTTCCCTACGTGCAAAATTCCCTAATCCGGACGGATTATTGAAACATGGGGCAACGGGCAGAATTGGGGTACCAACCCAAACCGGCAACCTTTTATTGGTACATCAGAAATCGGTGTTGGAAATTCAGGATAAGGCCTATGTATATACCCTAAAAGGCGACACGGTACAAATGACGCCATTTAAGAACGGGCGCCGTGTAGGACATTACTACGTGGTGGAAGATGGGCTGGCAGAAAATACCAAAGTGGTTTATGAAGGCGTACAATCCTTAAGGGATGGTATGCGGGTACAGCCTAAACTGATGAACAACTAAAGGGGGGATTGGATAGATGTTTGAAAAATTTATAAAGAGACCGGTGTTATCATTGGTCATCTCCATATTCATAACCTTATTAGGCCTTTTGGCCCTTTTTACCTTGCCTATTACGCAGTTCCCGGATATTGTTCCGCCGTCAGTAGTGGTGACAGCGAGCTATACCGGGGCAAATGCTGAGGTAAGTACCAATGCCGTCGCCATTCCATTAGAAAGGGCAATCAATGGGGTGGCCGGCATGACGTACATGAACTCCGTATCGACCAATAATGGAAATACGTTGATTCAGGTTTTCTTCAAGGTAGGTACTGATCCGGACATCGCCGCCGTGAATGTGCAGAACCGGGTGACCACCGTGCTGGACGAACTTCCGGAGGAAGTGATAAAAGCAGGGGTGACCACCGAAAAAGAAGTGAACAGTATGCTGATGTACCTCAATCTATATAGTGAGGATGAAACAGCCGATGAACGGTTCATCTATAACTTTACCGATATCAATATCCTGAAGGAACTGAAGCGTATTGAAGGGGTTGGGTTTGCACAGATCATGGGAATGAAAGATTATGCCATGCGCATCTGGGTGAAACCTGATCGATTATCATCCTATTCGATCTCTACCGAAGAATTGGTCGCGGCATTACGCCGTCAGAATATCGAGGCCGCACCAGGTCAAACAGGGATCAGTTCCGATAAAACGGTGAACATGCAACAATATGTGCTTCGCTATCCTGGAAAATTCACTGAAATCAGTGAATACGAGAACATACCGATCCGTGCCAACGTGGATGGATCTATCATTCGGGTAAAGGATATCGCTGAGGTGGAGTTCGGTTCATTGGATTATGAAATGGTTTCCAAAACTGACGGTCGACCTTCTGCATCGATCATGATCAAACAATTACCTGGATCCAATGCGCAGGAAGTGATCCAGCGCGTGAAAGATAGAATGGCCGAATTGCAGGCCGCTACTTTTCCGCCAGGTATGAAATATACTATGGGATATGATGTTTCTCGGTTCTTGAATGCATCCATCTCTTCGGTATTGATTACCTTGATCGAAGCCTTTATATTGGTTTTCCTAGTGGTATTTATTTTCCTTCAGGATTTTAGGGCTACCATCATTCCTATTTTGGCAGTGCCTGTATGTCTGATCGGTTCTTTATTTTTTATGCAGATGATGGGTTTCTCCATCAACTTATTGACTCTTTTTGCGCTGGTGCTCGCCATCGGAATTGTGGTCGATAATGGTATTGTCGTCGTCGAGGCCGTCTATGCTAAAATGGAGGAGGAGCACCTCTCTCCAATGGAAGCGACTTTGGCGGCTATGGATGAAGTGGGTTCTGCAGTAATTGCCATAACCTTAGTCATGTCGGCCGTGTTTGTTCCGGTGGCATTTCTTTCTGGGCCGGTGGGGATTTTCTATAGGCAATTCTCGCTTACCTTAGCAGCAGCTATCGTCATCTCCGGAATCAATGCCCTGACCTTAACGCCAGCACTATGTGCCATCATCCTGCGATCTCCACACGATAAGAAGCCGGGGAATGGTCCATTGGATAGGTTTTTCCGTGGATTCAATAAGGTTTATAATCGGATCAGTGGTGGCTATAAGAATGTGCTCGGCCGAATTGCCGGCCGTAGGATCATCACCTTGGCCGCTCTGGCCGGTATGTTCGTGATCACCTGGGGATCTGCATCCATTTTACCCTCGGGATTTATCCCAACAGAAGATCAGGGGATGATCTATGTAGCGGTAACAACCCCTCCTGGAGCAACCGTTGATCGAACAGAAGCGGTGCTGAACGAAGTGGATGCTATATCCCGAGAATTGGACGTGGTAGAAACCGTTTCCATCCTTGCAGGATATAGTATCGTAACAGAGGTTTCGGGTGCATCCTATGGTATGGGGATGATCAACCTTAAGGCTTGGGATGAAAGGGAACAATCCGTAGACGATGTGATGAAGGTACTACGTGAAAAAACAGCCCATATTGCCGATGCAGAGATTGAATTCTTTCCACCTCCTACGGTTCCAGGCTTCGGAAATTCATCGGGTTTTGAGTTGAGGCTATTGGATCGTAGTGGTAATGAGGATCTGGCGAAGACCAATGAAGTGGTCAAGGATTTTATCAATGATCTTCAGGCCAATGAGGTGATCGAAAGCGCAAGTACTACTTTTGATGTGAATTTTCCGCAGTACATGCTGGAGATTGACTATGATTTAGCGGCTAAAAAGGGTATTTCCGTAGAGAATTCCATGAATACCTTACAAACTTTATTGGGAAGTTTATATGCGACGAACTTTATCCGCTACGGACAGATGTATAAGGTCATGGTACAATCTGATGCTTTTTCAAGACAAAGACCTGAAGATGTACTGAATCTATATGTAAAAACCGCCGATGGCGAGATGGTTCCCTATTCTTCTTTCATGACAATGAAACGGGTGTATGGCCCAGAACAGATCACCCGATATAACATGTTCACATCTGCGATGATCACGGGTCAGGCTGCTCCTGGCTTTAGTTCCGGTCAGGCTATCGATGCGGTGGAAGAAATTTCAAAGGTCCTTCCCCAAGGTTATGAGATTGAATGGTCGGGCATGACCCGGGAACAGAAGATATCCGGTAATCAAGCGGGATATATCTTTTTACTTTGTTTGGTCTTTGTATATCTCTTATTGGCAGCACAGTACGAAAGTTTTCTACTTCCGCTACCGGTTATTCTTTGTCTGCCTGCTGGTGTATTTGGCGCTTTTATCTTCCTCAAGATCTTTGGGTTGGAAAATAACATCTATGCGCAGGTAGCATTGGTCATGCTGATCGGTTTGTTGGGAAAGAATGCGATTTTGATCGTGGAATATGCAAACCTGAAAAGAAAACAGGGGATGGATGTACTTACAGCTTCTATTGAAGGTGCGGTTGCGCGATTGCGACCAATTTTGATGACATCCTTTGCCTTTGCAGCGGGCTTGATTCCGTTGATGTTGGCTTCGGGAGCTGGTGCGATCGGAAACCGGACCATCGGAACC
Organism: Sphingobacterium tenebrionis; assembly: GCF_037126265.1. Lineage (NCBI taxonomy): Bacteria > Pseudomonadati > Bacteroidota > Sphingobacteriia > Sphingobacteriales > Sphingobacteriaceae > Sphingobacterium > Sphingobacterium tenebrionis. The sequence goes on along the minus strand of NZ_JAYLLN010000045.1, from coordinate 2,262 downwards.
GCTTCAGTTGGTGGTATGGTAATCGGTACAATTCTAGGTGTGATCGTCATACCTGGTCTGATCGTGCTGTTTTCCAAAAGAAATAAAAAGAAAAAAATGAAATCTTTGAATAAGGGTGCAGCGGTGCTATCCGTTTTGGTCATTACGTTGTTGGGTTCATGTGCTATACCAAAACAGACTGCCCAACAAAATCTTCCAACAGCGATCGGCGAACCGGCAAATGCCTTTCTGCAAGACAGTTTATCGGTTGGAAGTTTAGCTTGGAAGGACGTTTTTACTAATCAGGAATTAGCGTCCTTGATCGATTCTGCCTTGATAAATAACCTGGATGTTCGTCAGACCATTCACCGTATTGAGGTGGCACAAGCGAATTTCAGGTTCCGAAAATCCGCTCTTTATCCTACTTTGGAAGGTGCCGTAGAAGCGGGGCTGCGAAAATATGGACATTACACCGAATCCGGGATCGGAAATTATGATTCCAATTTTTCGGAAAACCTAAAAGAAGATGAAAAATTACCGGAACCATTTATCCCGGATTATTTTGTAGGGGTCCGTTCTTCTTGGGAGATCGATCTTTGGGGAAAATTGCGGAACAGGAGGGAAGCTGCCTTTTCCCAATTGCTGTCGGAAACCGAAACTCGTCGATTGTTGGAAACAGAATTGATCGCCAGTATTTCCTCGGCCTATTATGAACTGTTGAGCTTGGATGAGAAAGTGGCCGTTTATGAGGAAAACATCAAATTGCACGAGCGGGCTCTCGAAATTATTGAAGCGCAGAAGGAAGCTGGTCGTGCGGATGAGTTGGCTGTTCAGCAGTTCAGATCCATCTTGGCCGAATCAAAAGCCAATCGGGAATTGGCAGAACAGGAGATCCTGGCTTATGAACATCAGATCAACGCCTTGCTGGGTAGGGTATATCAACCCATCTCCCGAAAAACAAAAGCATTGGCGGAGGAATTGTTATTTGCCGATCTACAGGTCGGTAATTTGGAAGATGTGCTGAATAACCGTTTGGATATCCGAAGAGCAGGTCTGGACATGAAAGCAGAATACCATGAACTGGAAGCCGCTCGCTTATCCTTTTTACCAGCGGTTGCTATCAGTCCTTACCTAGGACTGCAATCTTTTAGCCTGGATAAACTTTTTAGCCTGGATAAATCCGTCACTTACGGTTTGTTTGGAGGCATAACGATGCCGATTTTTAAACAAAGGGAATTGAAATCACAGTATGAGATCATGAAAGCCAAGTATGGGATCAGTTTTTTGGAATATGAAAAGTTGGTGCTGAACGCGGTCAATGAGGTTTCTCTGGCCATGAATACCCAGGATGCGATTGTAAAGCGGGAGGTGTATGTTCGGGATCAGGTTCTTGCTCTGGAGTCAGCCATTGCAGCTGCGGAAGAACTTTTTATTGCTGGAAGAGTAAATTACCTGGATATCATTACTGCTCAAAAGAGCATGATCGCGGCTCAGGTTGCAGAGGTGGATGTCAATAAGGAGAAACTATTAAACCAAATTGTGCTTTACAAAGCCCTTGGTGGTGGATGGAGGTAGGGGATTGCTTCGTCATTGCGAGGAGGTACGAGGAAGCAATCTTTGGACATGCGGCTCCCCATGTCATCCTGAGCATCGCCGAAGGATCTGTACGTGTACCACATGTAGATGCTTCGACTCCGCTCAGCATGACATGGCGGGAAGATTGCTTCGTTCCTCGCAATGACGCTGAGGCTACCAATGACGCAGAGCCCCCCATATATCCTTCGATGCAAAACCATGGTGAAAGTAATGCTAAAGTATGCTTTTCCTATGGTCAGCATCCATTTTCGTGCTTTTTCCCTGCTTCCATCCTGCTTCAGATACGCACCAGGTGGGTTCCGGAGCAAAATATGTTCCCCTATCAGCAGACCAACATAGATAAATGGGATAAAATCCCATCGGTACAAACCTATCCTGCACCCCCGGATACAAATTTATCCACCATTGCCACAGCGCTTTACAGGGAAACCGTAAAAAATGTTCACCGGGGGTCTTGGAAATATGGATGGGAAGTCCCTATCTTTGCACCACTCCGCAAGGGAGGGACGGCCGGATGGCCATTGAAATAAGGGTAGATGCAAGTTGCTATTTGGGGGATTCCCCGGGCCAACGATGCACGGAAAAAAAGCTCCAAAAAATTATTTTAAAATAAATTTTGCGGAACCGAAAAAACCTTCTACCTTTGCAGTCCCAACCACGGGGAACGGCAGCCGGCGCGACGCTGGC
>NZ_JAYLLN010000044.1:0-31670 GCF_037126265.1 Sphingobacterium tenebrionis | reverse complement strand
CCAGGTGGCAAAAACTCCCTATTTGCGATAAATCAAGCCATCAACATGCTGAAAAGTACAAAACATCGACTTGCAGCCTAATATTGCTCATGAAATTATAATGGAGCTCCAAAAAGCTATAAAACAGAAGAAGGTGCCTTTTTAGACACCTTCTTGAAAAGTGCTTACAGCCCCGATTTACCTCGAACTAAGTAGGCTATTATATTATCTATGTCAGATTATCACTTCCTGGAATTAATGCTCCCTACTAAAGGAATTTATTCCTTTAAAATCCTATCTTTACAGAACCTATTAAAACAAACACAAACTAGTACTGAATTGAAATTAATTTAATCTTTCTTTTTCTTATTCATGAAACGTGTTTTTTTATCTTTTATCATTTTTTCTTTATTCGCTATCGGTTGTGCGGGCAATAAGTCCCAAAACGATCAAAATGGTTGGAAGCCCCTATTCAATGGAAAGGACATCAAGGAGTGGTTCGTGAAGATCCATCACCATGAAGAAGGCGAAAACTTCGGAAATACCTTTCGGGTTGAGGATGGGATTATTAAAATCCGATATGACCAGTATGGTGATTTCAACAACCAATTTGGGCACTTATACTATAAAAAGCCTTTTTCATATTATCACTTGAAATTTGAGTATAGGTTTGTTGGAGAGCTGCATCGTGGAGCCCCTTCCTATACACTTCGGAATAGTGGGGTGATGTTCCATTCCCAAGATCCGCGAAGCATGTTAAAAGAACAAGACTGGCCAATTTCTGTGGAAATGCAATTGTTGGGTGGACTTTCTGATGGAAAACCCAGGCCAACCGGTAATATGTGTTCTCCAGGAACCAATGTGGTATATCAGGGAAAAATAGCTTCTACGCATTGCTTGAATTCAACCTCCAAAACCTATGATGGAGATCAATGGGTAAAAGGAGAATTGATTGTTCTGGGGGACTCCTTGATTAAGCATATCATTAATGGAGATACGGTACTGCAGTATGCTAAACCCCAAATAGGCGGTGGTACCGCAAATGGATATGATCCGAAAATTAAAATCGAAGGTAAATTACTTAGCAGTGGATTTATCGCGCTTCAGAGTGAGGGTCAGCCGGTAGATTTTAAGAATATATGGATTAAGGAATTGAAAAAATAAAAAATCACACATGAAAAGAACTTCCTTATTAGCCATACTATTAATATCCCTGGCTTTCATCTCTGTTTTTGCCCAAACCAAAAGCATCAACATCGATCCCCAACCAAAGGAATACTGGTGGGGTGGGGCAGTCTCCTTAGGATCCAGCATGCCATTTGAAAAGGAAACCAAAGGTTTTGATTTGGAATACCAGAACCTCAATAACCAAGTCGTACCCCTGTTAATTTCGAATAAAGGGAGGTTTCTTTGGGCGGATAAACCGTTCAAATTTCAGATAACCAAAGAAAACAGCATCGAAGTAGACTCCAAATACGAAGAACTAAGATTGGAAACGGAAGGGAATACCCTCCGATCAGCTTATTTGGCGGCCAGCAAACTGCACTTCCCACCAAACCCGATTCTTCCCGATTCCCTCTTTTTCCTAAAGCCTCAATATAATACCTGGATCGAATTGATGTACAATCAAAACCAGGAGGATATCCTAAAATATGCAAAGGCTATCGTTGATAATGATTTTCCTACAGGGGTATTAATGATCGATGATAACTGGCAGCGCTATTATGGAAATTATGATTTTCGGGCAGAGAAATTCCCTGATCCCAAAGCGATGGTCAAACAGCTTCATGATATGGGTTTCAAGGTCATGTTATGGATTTGTCCGTTTAAAAGCTCTGATAGTCCGGAGTATAGGGAACTTTCCGCCAAAGGCTATCTGATCAAGGAAAAGGCAACAAAAAGCCCGGCGATCATTTCTTGGTGGAATGGTAAAAGCGCCTGTCTTGATCTTACAAATCCTGACGCCAAAGCCTATTTTGTGGGCAAACTGAAGAAGATGCAACAAGATTATGGTATCGATGGGTTTAAGTTTGATGCCGGCGACAATGAATTCTACAGAATGGATCGATTGGCAAGCTTTGACAGCAGTGCATTATCCGTAGACCATACCATGGCTTGGGCAAAAATAGGATTGGAGTTTCCGTTTAATGAATACCGTTCAGGATGGAAGATGGGCAATCAGCCCTTGGTACAGCGATTGGGCGATAAAGCCTACTCTTGGCGGGCCATGCAGATGTTGATTCCGGATATGCTCGCTTCAGGATTGTTAGGTTATGCCTATACCTTTCCGGATATGATCGGGGGCGGAAATTTTGCCACTTTTCTGAATATCAAAGAAAATGAATTCAATCAGAAATTGATTGTTCGCTCCGCCCAGGTGCATGTCTTGATGCCGATGATGCAGTTTTCGGTTGCTCCTTGGCGAATTTTGGATCAGGAACACTTGGAGATCACCAAGAACATGACCAAACTACATGAAAAATTTGGAGCCTATATATTAGATCTGGCAAAATATTCCAGTAAAACGGGAGAGCCAATTGTTCGGCACCTGGAATATGAATTCCCCAATCAAGGATTTGAAACCTGCAAGGATCAGTTTATGCTTGGCGATAATTTCTTGGTAGCACCGGTCATTACAGAAGAAGATAGCCGTCTGGTCAAATTGCCTAAAGGAAGATGGAAAGACGACCTCGGAAAAATACACAAAGGTGGGAAAACCATCAAGATCGATGTTCCGCTGAAAAGATTGCCTTATTTTGAGAAGATCTGATCTTAGATCTTCTCAAAAACATACCTCTCTCCTTTCTTGGTTTTGAACTGAAAGGAGATTCCTTTTTGATTCTTTGATTTCCACCTTACCATATTCCGGAACAACAGGTTACAGTCTTTTCCGGCCAGCGAAATTACCTCAGCTCTGACGATTTCCCCATCTTTCCACTCCATATCCAGTTCGAAATTACCCCTAGCCTTAATTCCCTTTATCCTTCCATTTTTCCAAACACTTGGCAAGGCAGGCAGAAGCCTTATTTCACCCAAATGACTCTGCATCAGCATTTCGATGATTCCTGCGGTTACCCCAAAATTCGCATCAATCTGAAAAGGAGGATGCCCACTAAACAGATTGCTATACAATCCTCCACCCGCTCGTCTTTTTTCCACTTTCTTTTCAACAGGCTCTAAAAACCCGAAGGATTTGTTCAAGATTTGGTATGCCCGATCACCATCTCTTAATCTCGCCCACCAATTCATTTTCCAAGCCATGCTCCAACCCGTACTGACATCTCCCCGATGCGCCAAGGTCTGTTTGACAGCTTTCACCAGATCATCCGAAAAGCCGGGGGAAATCTGTGTTCCGGGAAAAAGACCAAAGAGATGGGAGATATGTCGATGAGTATCCTTGGGATCATCCAAATCCTCCGACCATTCCTGCAGTTGGCCATATTTGCCAATCTTAAACGGATATAACCTCTCCTTAAACCCAATCAGTTCCTTTCTAAATTTCGCATCTGATCCTATTTCCTCTGAAGCTTGGATAACCGCAGTAAAAAGTTCCCGAACAATAGAAATATCCATGGTAGTAGCTTTTCCTAGACTATATCCTTTTCCTTGGTATTTGAAATGGTTTTCGGGTGAGCTGGAAGGGGCAGTTACCAGGAACCCTGATTCGGGATCTTCCACCAGCCAATGCATCATGAATTGTGCATTACCCTTCATCAATGGATAGGCTTTTTCGGATAGGAAAGTTTTATCTTGGGTATATTGGAAATGTTCCCAAAGATGGAGGGAAAGCCATGCTCCACCCATTTGCCAACAGAAGGCCTCTGGATAGTAGGTCCTGTCCTGATCGAAGTTTCCAACTGGGGAGGTCTTTGCCCAAAGGTCTGAATTATGATGAGCTACCCAACCTTCATGAATCCCATAATTTACTTTGGCAGTTTCCTTGCCGTTGATGGCCAGTTCTCCAATAAAATCCAATAAGGGTTGATGGCATTCTGATAGGTTGCTGTTTTCCGCAAGCCAATAGTTCATCTCGGTGTTGATGTTAATTGTGTAGTTACTGCCCCAAGGAGGTTGAACCTTATCGTTCCAGATACCTTGCAGGTTGGCAGGACGGCTTCCCGGTCGAGAACTGGAAATCAACAGGTAGCGGCCGAATTGAAAGAGCAAGGTTTGTAATTGAAAATCCGTGGGATCTTTCTCAAAATTCCGGATTCGATCAACAGTCATCAGGTTTTTCGGATCCTCGGAAACACCCAATTGAAAATCAACCCGATCAAATAATCGGCGGAAATCCTTGTTATGTTCCCTCTTTAAGGTTTGATAATCCTTTTTCAATACAGATTCCATTTTCTTTGCTGCTTCCTTCCCCGGATCTTTTCCATCTGCCATAGCAGATTTATCAAATCCATTGAAGCTGGTGTTTTCTGTGAGGTAAAGAGTGGCCTCATCTGCATCTTTAACTTCCAAAAATTCCCCATTAATTTTCAAAGTACCTCCTTTATGTTTGATGGCCAGTTTGGCCTCAAATAGCATTCCTTCCTTATCCTTGTATACGACTTGCTCGGGGAAATAATTTCGATGCGCAACGATGGTTGGTGTACGGCCTTTTAATACCAATTGATTTGATGCTATGCTTGAGGAAGCCTCTAATTTGCTGCTCATCCTTACACGAAAACTGACGTTTTTTTTCTTGTCTGCTTTAATATGCAGGATCATTGCTTTCGCAGGATGGCTGATAAATGCAGAACGTTTATATTTAACTCCTTGTACCTCATAGCTAACCGTGCTTACGGCTTGTTGTATATCTAAAGTTCGCATATAATTTTTAGCCTCTTGGGCTTGATGATCAAATTGAAGTTGCAGATCACCCAAAGGAAGATACCTGGCCGAATAAGGTCCCTGCATTTTCCGCCAGGTGGCCTCTGCATTTGCATATTCCTTCGCAAAAATCTGTTTCCTAAATACAGGCAATAGACCCGCTGCAGCAGGATTGTTGCCCGGATCTGGGGTTCCGGACCATAAGGTATGATCGTTGAGTTGAATCAACTCTTCGGATATTCCGCCAAAAACCATGGCCGCCGTTTGACCATTTCCCAAGGGAAATGCCTCCTCCCAAAATTCGGCAGGGCGATCTGCCTTGATCATATATGCTGAATTACTCTGGGCATTCAAATCTAAATAAGTAATGCTCAGCAATAATAGGATAGGTAGATAGATTCTTTGCATGGAATAATTTATAGGTTAAGAGGATGAAAACTAAACTTACAAAGTAAAATCCCAATTCCCTTAATTTAATTAAGAAATCGTTTTCGTGAATAAAACATCTTTTATTGTTAAATGCTTATTAAATTGGAACTCCAATATAACGCAAAATCATGAAAAGAAGGACTTGGTTACAACAGGCAGGCTTATTATTTGCAGGATTATCCTTGCAGAATACCCAGGCAGCTACCCAAATCGACCCTGTTTCCAACAACTATTTACCTGGACAAAAACAAGGAGATGATCGGGCATATTGGGTTTCCGTTCTAGTGAAGATGGCCAGTCCAATTCTGGAGAACATCAGTAAAGGTACATTTCAAAAAAATATGCCGATGGTAGTCTCCAGTAGTTTTGATGGCCGCAATCCGAAAGTGGGTTACCTTGAAGCGTTTGCCAGATTGATAGCTGGTATTGCGCCATGGCTGGCATTACCCGATGATAATACTTTCGAAGGCAAGCTTAGAAAAAAGTTTAGGGAGCAGACCATCCAGGGACTGATCCATGGGGTCGATCCGAATTCTCCCGATTATTTTGCTTGGAGGGACAAGTCATCGCAGACCTTGGTCGATGCGGCCCACCTTGCCTTAGCGTTTATGCGTGCCCCTAAAGCCTTATGGGATCCACTTCCCCAAAAAACCAAAGATCAGCTGATCAGCGAATTCAAACATATCCGTTGGATAAAACCTGGTCCGAACAACTGGATATTGTTTGCCGCCATAACCGAGAGTTTTCTGTATAGTGTTGGGGTAGAGCCGGAAAGAACAAAAATCGATCATGCGATAGACACCTTTGATACGGAATGGTATGTAGGCGATGGTTGGTACAGCGATGGAAAATCCTTTTCCTTCGATTACTACAATGGCTATGTGATCCACAGTATGTTGGTGGAAACACTGCGTCAGAATTTAAAAGCTGGGGATTACCAAGAAAAATACGATCGAGCCTATAAGAGGATGCAACGATATGCCATCCACTTGGAAAGATTGATCTCGCCGGAGGGTTATTTTCCGGTCATCGGTAGAAGTTCTACTTATAGAAATGGCGGTTTCCAACCCTTAGCGCAAGTGGCCTTGGAAAAAAAATTACCGAAGGACCTAAAACCAGGCCAGGTAAGAGCGGGCTTAACAGCCATCATGAAAAACATCTACCAACATGATATTTATGATAAACATGGATGGTTAGTGCTTGGATTAACCTCTGATAAACAAGGCAATTTAGCCGACTACTATACCAATGTTGGCTCGCTATATGAAGCTTCTTTAGCTTTTTTGCCTTTGGGACTGCCTGCATCTGATGAATTCTGGAGCAGCCCAGCCGAGAAATGGACTTCCCAAAAGGCTTTCTCTGGAGAATTGTTCCCCAAAGATTATTACGTAACATATTAAAGAATAGACTTTGCAAATCAACTAAAAGTATAGACTATGAAAATCAACCTCCATAAATTCAAAAAAACAGGTGTTGCTGCCGTAGCCTCCCTGTTGTTCATTAGTATGGCAGCAAAGCCGCCATCTTTTATTAAAGAAAGCTTTGTAAAAGCTGAAAAGCAGTATGAATTTCTGACGAAAGAAGCAGATGCCATCAAGCTATTTCCAAGAACGACCAACAAAGCAGGTAAACTCGTGGGAACCAATGAATGGGATTGGACCGGTGGGTTTTTCCCAGGATCCCTATGGTTCTTATACCATCAATCTGGAAATGAACAGACAAAGAATGCCGCCATCCAATGGACCGAGGCATTGGAAAAAGCAAAGGATTTTACGGTAAACCACGATATTGGTTTCGTGATGTATTGCTCCTATGGCAATGCCATCAAATACCTGAAAGATCCAGAAAAAGTTAAAAGCTATAAAGACTTGATCATCTATTCGGCAAATACAGCATTAAAACGTTATGACCCAAAAGTTGGCCTAATAAAATCATGGGACTCTAAAGGAGGTTGGGACAAAACCAAACCTTGGAAATACCCTGTTATTATTGATAACATGATGAACCTGGAAATGCTTTGTTATGTATCCGATCTTACGGGAGATCCCAAATTCAGGCAAGTGGCGATCAGTCATGCCGATAAAACCATGAAGAACCATTTTAGACCGGATTACAGCACCTATCATGTGGTGGACTATGACCTGTTGGGAAATGTGGTCCATAGACAAGCGAGCCAAGGCTATGCCGATAATTCCACTTGGGCACGAGGACAGGCATGGGCGATCTATGGCTTCACGATGATGTATAGAGAAACCAAAAAACCGGAGTACCTGGAAACGGCGCAAAAGGCGGCTAAATTCTATATGAACCACCCAAACCTACCAAAGGATAAGATTCCGAACTGGGATTTCAATGCTGGACAGGAAGGATATACACCTGTAGTGGATTTTTCGAAACGGAACTTGAATTACATCCCTAGAGATGCTTCGGCAGCGGCTATTGTTGCTTCAGCTTTGATCGAACTGTCGACCTTCTCCAAAGGCAAGGATAAAAAAGCCTATTTGAACTTCGCCAAGGAAACATTGGAAACCCTTTCAAGGCCTGAATATTTTGCAGGATATGGTGAGAATGGTGGTTTTCTGTTGAAACACTGTGTAGGGAGTCTTCCCCACAACTCTGAGATCGATAGGCCATTGGTCTATGCCGATTATTATTTTCTGGAAGGCTTGACCAGATTAAAGGAATTGAAATAAAAAATGGAGGGAAAGACCTAAACCTATCTTCCCATCCAACCCCCATCCACTGTAAGGATGGCTCCATGAACATAATCGGATGCTGCAGATGCTAAAAATACAGCGGGACCTTTGAAATCTTCCGGGTCCCCCCATCTGCCGGCAGGGATGCGGTCTAATATCGAAGCCGATCGATCAGCATCGTTGCGTAATGCTTCGGTATTGTCAGTAGCAATGTAGCCAGGCGCGATCGCATTGACATTGACCCCCTTGGATGCCCACTCATTCGCAAAAGCCTTGGTCATGGAGGCAATCGCACCTTTGGAAGCAGCATAGCCAGGCACATTGATTCCGCCTTGAAAAGATAATAGAGAAGCCGTAAAGATGATTTTACCAGATGAACGGGCAATCATTTCCTTCCCAATCTCTCGAGTAAGGATAAATTGTGCATTTTGATTGATCTCTATAATTTCATCCCAATATTCATCGGGATGTTCTGCAGCTGGTTTTCGGAGGATATTCCCCGCATTGTTGAAAAGAATGTCGATCTGTGGATGGTCTTGTTTTACCTCAGAAATAAACTGATAAAGGTTCGCTCGGTTTGAAAAGTCACATTGATACGCGAAAAACTTTCTTCCCAATTGCTGGATGGATTTTTCCACCTCAGAACCTTGGCGTTCCAGACTTGCAGAAACACCAATGATATCCGCTCCGGCTTCGGCCAATCCTTCGGCAATGGCCTTGCCAATCCCTCGCTTACAACCTGTTACCAAAGCGGTTTTTCCACTAAGATCGAATGTGTTTAATACCGACATATCGTTTATTTTACAGTGACTTTTATTGGTTTTTCAATTTTTTCTTTTTCGCTTTCTACTGCCTTTGCCCAAGCCTTTTCATCCGTAATTTTTCCTGCCCTGTTCCACGTGGCACCATTGTAATAAACAAAGGGACGATTATTTTTAGCCTTGCTTAACAGTAGAAACTGTTCTGGTCTATCGTTTATAAATTCTACCTTTTGGTCTGGAATGATGATGGCGACTCCTGTTCTTCCGCTCTTATTGATCTCAGGCTCCCAATAGGATAAACTACGGTTCCCTTTACCCAAAAGGAACAAAGGCTCTTTTTCCTTTCGTTTTGCCAAGCCGATTACAAAGGGCGTGTTAGCTGTACTTGCATTGTGCATGGATAATTCGATGCGATTGAAATGACTTCCTGCATCTAAACTGATCTGCTTTTGAAATCTTATCTGCTGGCCTTGGATATTTTCGGGTTCATATATTAGTAAAAAGGTACTTCTTAATGGACCATTGTCCAAAAGCTTAAAACTTCGATAATGTTTGCTGTAATGGATTTTCCCTTCTGGATAAAAAGCCATATCGCCCATACCCAAGGTCTGTCCTACCGAATAATAATCCAAGCCTTCGCCATGGTCTTTATGGTAATCCCCAGACTTATACCAGGCATCAATAATCAATTTATCTGTTCTTTTTGCCCAATAGTCCATGCCTTGCGCATCATCTGGTCTTCCTTCTAATGCTTTGCCATACATCCGAAAAGCAACCACATCGTTTTCCCAAGCAAAATCATCGTAGCGCTCAGGAACATAGCGAGCATAGGTTCTGGCTGGATAAACTTTCCCGCTCGTTCCACTAACAGAGAGCTTTACTTTTTCCTTCGCCTTTAGATCCACTAATATCAACACATTCTGTGGGGAAGATTGTCCTAGTTTTTCCAATTGATGGGGTAATTCATTTCCCTGTTCATCCCATATAGAAAAGACGGTATCTACCGAAAAGCTTGTTTTGAATTTCTCGAAAGGAATAGCGATCAATTCCTTTCTCGCATGGGCAGAAGGATTTTGGACGATGATCTGTTTCTGTGCAAAGCTCGAAATAGAGCATGCGAGAAGAAAAAGGATTCCAAAAAGCGCTTTCATGATTATTTCAATTCCGTTATCGGACTTTTGTCCATATCGTCATAATCCAGGTTTTCACCTGCCATTCCCCAGATAAAGGTATAATTGCTGGTTCCTGCGCCGGCATGTATAGACCATGGTGGTGAAATAACCGCTTGGTCATTCCCCAACCAGATATGCCTGGTTTCATTTACAGGGCCCATAAAATGGGAGACCGCCTGTCCTTCGGGAATATCAAAATAAAAGTAAACCTCCATTCTTCGGTCGTGGGTATGTGCCGGCATGGTGTTCCATACGGAACCTACCTGCAATTCGGTCATCCCCATCTGCAGCTGGCAAGTTTCCAATACGGTATGCAATAACATCTGATTGATGATCCGATGGTTGGCCGTTTCTAAGCTTCCCAGTTCGATTTTGTTCGCCTGTTCCTTGGTTACTTTTTTTGTTGGATAGGACCTATGTGCTGGCGTAGAATTCAGGTAAAACTTGGCTGGCTTGGCCGCATTGTGGCTGCTGAAATAAACTTCTTGGGCTCCCTGTCCAATATAAAGCGCTTCTTTAAAACCCAATTCATAGGTTTCTCCATCTACCTCTACCTTTCCATCGCCGCCTACATTGATGATACCGATCTCTCTTCTGCTCAAGAAAAAGGGCTCTTTCAGTAGTTCATTGATCGTTTCCAATTTTACCCTTTCCTGAACGGGCATAGCACCGCCAGTCATATAGCGATCAAAATGGGAGTAAACAAAATGTACACGATCTTCCCAGAACAACTGCTCGATCAAGAAGTTTTCACGAAGTCCCTGGGTGTCCAAGGTTTTCGTTTCTTTAGGACCGATTGCGTATCTGCTTTCAAATGTAGTTTTCATATAAGACTTAATTTGTCAACAAGTTAACATTAGAAATGTGTTAATTGTTGCTTTTATTGCGAAATCGATTTCGAAATGTTCCGAAAACGTTCGCGTAATTAGGTCTTTTTTATTTGAACTTTTATTAGCAAATTGGATTTTATTATACAGGATGTTTTGCATTTACCTAAACATCACACCAATTACAAAACTAATGAACCATCAAAAAGCTGGAAAATACCGTTGGACCATATGCGCATTATTGTTTTTTGCTACTACCATTAACTATTTAGACCGACAAGTACTCTCCCTAACCTGGAAAGATTTTATAGCTCCCGAGTTCCATTGGACGAACAATGATTACGGATTGATCACGGCGTTATTCTCAATTTTTTATGCCGTCGGGATGCTTTTTGCGGGTCGATTTGTAGATTGGCTGGATACCAAAAAAGGCTTTATATGGGCAATTGCCATCTGGTCGGTGGGAGCTATCCTACATGCCTTTTGTGGGATTGCAACCTCGGGTATAATAGCAGGCGAATGGTTCGTAGGCTTCGAAGGAGCAAAAGAGGTGATTGCTGGCATTCATGATTTCTCCAGGGTAGTCAATGTCAGTGTGGTGCTCTTTATTTTTGTGCGCTTTGTCCTTGCCATTGGTGAGGCGGGAAACTTCCCCGCGGCGATCAAGACCACAGCGGAATATTTTCCGAAAAAAGATCGTGCCTTTGCAACCAGTATTTTCAACGCCGGTTCTACCATCGGAGCTTTGGCGGCTCCATTAAGTATTCCAGTTATTGCCAAATGGTATGGCTGGGAAATGTCCTTTATCATCATTGGTGCTTTAGGTTTTGTTTGGATGGGATTTTGGGTATTTATGTATGATAAACCCGAAGTACATCCGAAGGTGAATGAAGCAGAATTGGCCTATATCCAACAGGATGATATTCCCCCTGCAGAAAATGAACAGACAGTTCCTGTAACCCAAGGAAAAGTCTCCATCTTAAATTGTTTAAAACATCGCCAAACTTGGGCATTCGCTGTGGGTAAATTTATGACAGATGGTGTTTGGTGGTTCTACCTATTTTGGATGCCTGCCTATCTGAGCTCGGTGTATGGCATTAAATCTTCCGAATGGAGCGGTCAATTGGCTCTTTTTGTACTGTACAGCATTACCATGCTTTCCCTGATTGGAGGTTGGTTGCCATCCTTGTTCATTAATCGAGGCATGAATGCCTACGAAGGAAGGATGCGAGCGATGCTGATTTTTGCCTTCTTTCCTTTATTGGTTCTTCTTGCCCAGCCTTACGGACATTTGTCTTTTTGGGTGCCGACAATACTGATCGGTATAGGTGCCGCGGCGCATCAATCTTGGTCAGCTAATATTTTCTCCACAGTAGGGGATATGTTCCCTAAAAAAGCCATCGCTACGGTAACAGGAATTGGTGGTTTGGCAGGTGGATTGGGATCCTTCTTCATCAACATCTATTCTGGGAAATTATTCGATTATGCAGAAACGCATTGGAGCAAGGTAAATGGGGTGAACCTACTTGAAAAGTATCCGGAGATTGCCAATGTGGATAGCAGAAAAGCTTTCTTTGAAAAGTTTGATGTAGCAAATATCGACGAATTCCTAAAATATTTGACCAAACAAGGGGAAACTGTGACTAATGGGATTGATAAAGGTTATATGCTCGTCTTTTCCTATTGTGCCGTTGCTTATCTCATCGCTTGGTTTATCATGAAATTATTGGTGCCTAAGATGAAGCAGGTTAAGCTTTAGTCGATTTCCTTTCGATAATCCGGCTTTCGAGCATTGTGGTGTTAAATGCCATTTCAAAGCGGTTTTTGGATACAATGGTTTCTATTAATTTGCTGACGCCGAGATATCCGATTTCAAAGGCCGGTTGTACAATGGTCGATAGGGATGGGTTTAAGGATTCTGCCATTTCGGTGTTGGCAAAACCAATCACAGCCACTTCCGAAGGAACTTGAAGGTTTAATTGGGAAAGGATTCCTAAACTGGCAACCGTAAGGGTATCCGTTGTGCCGAGGAGGCCTATGGAATGGTCCAATTCCTTTATTCTCCGCTCCAATAAAATACGCAGGTTTTTAATCAATTCCTCTCGGGTCTGTCCGTATTCCACCTGTATAATGTTGCTGGGATCCAAAGGGATATAATTCGCCAAAAGCGCTTTCTTATAACCAGCAATCCGATCCTTATTGATGCCTATGTTCTTACCACATAACAAAAGGATTTCCTTTCTACCCATATCGATCAAATGTTGGGTGGCATCATAGGCTCCCTTCTCACTGTTCACCCCGATTTTAAAGGTATCCAATTCAAAATCAATCCGATCTACCAATACGATGGGGAACTCCTGGTTATATTGTTTCAGGGTTTTGATATGGCTTTCTGCTGCTGGGGTAATGATGATCCCATCGATGTTTTGCTGCCGGAAAGTTTTTAGGGCATCCTGTTCCATCTTGGAATTCTCACGACTCTGCATGAAAACCAATTTGAAATTATTTTCATAGGCCGCCTGATGGGCCCCTTCCAATACCTGCGACTGAAAAGGATTGGATAGATAAGGGATTATGACACCTATGGTATTGCTTCTACCCATCTTCAGGCTCTTGGCCAATATATTCGGGCGATAATGGTATTTCTCCGCCATCGCTCGAACCCGAACCTTGGTTTCTTCACTGATTTCAAAACTATCATTCAAGGCTTTGGAAACAGTGGATACCGAAAGTTCCAGTTTTTTCGCCAGCTCCTTAAGGGTAATATTGCTCATAAGGATAAATATCGCTCTTTTTATCCAAAGATCTTGCGATATATCCTTTTTAATAGGGGTTTCTTCCGCTTCCTTTCCGCATAGGCGTCCCAATCCTGAGAATCCGTAGCATCACTTTTCCTTTTTACAAAAATGGAGTTATGACCATCCTTGAACGCAATGGCTTCTTCATCTGGGCGACCATTCGAATAATAATACAAGGCTAATGATTTTCGGCTGCGATCTGCCGGACAGGTTAATGGATTTGGATGCCCGTGATAGGAAATGGAAGTTGTGGAAAATATTGCGATGGAATTGAATACGGGCAAAAATCTATTCACACATTGGCTCATTTCCTTATCCCATAGTTCAAAATGTCCTCCATATTCCTCCTTCCAATCCTTATTCAGATAAACGATAAAGTTCACTCGGCGATCCAGATTATTTACCGGATGTTTATTAAAGTCGGCATGGACTTTTAATAATCCTCCTGGTTTGATCTCATGAAGACCGGCCCCAGAGAAATACGAATCACTGAATAGCTGTTCTTCAATCCCTGTAAGTTCATTGATGAACTTTAAAAAGGGTTCGGAGTTGAGGTAATGCATCAATGCTTTGGTCTTTTCGCCAAAAAGTGCTTCGCCTTGCCCTGCAAATTTCTTTTGCAAAGGATCGTTATACTCGATATTATCCCCTTTAGAGAGATCCGGAAATTCCGCTAAAACTTCTTCCAGTAATTCCGCATTGAAGAAATCGTGGATATGAATACTCGGAAAGGGTTTTGCAGATGCATATTCCTTTTTGCGCTTTTGGGCAAAAAGCAATAAGTCCTGGTTTTTTGAACTTAGGTAGGGAATCATACTGGCAGATGTGTGTTAGTGTGTAATATGTTAAATTGATTGTAAGTTTAATCAAAAACCATGATTACAGGAATATTTTCCTTACACGAAAAGCCATTAAAAATTCTTCTGTCGAATTATTACTACGTATTAATACCTTTGATCACTTTTACATAAGTGGTTCGATTGCAATTATTGCATTTATACCGACGTAGAGGAAGATAAAAGAGGAATGTCTTTACCCACCAAGGTCTTCGGACTCGTACATAGAGGTCTGCCTCTTGACAATATGGGCATAACAAGCCAGGGTGATGCTTGTCTGAATTTATCGGACTAATTATTTTCATTGTGTGTTGTGTGATCTACTGTAGGAACAGTATGTTATATGTTCTGATTATAAAAACGTATTAATAGCACCTTTTGTATGCCAAGACTTCTTTTTCTATTCATATCTGTTTATTGCTTTGAATGTGTAACTGGAAAATTGTTGAAAATTAAGGGATTAATATTAACTTACAGTAAACACTATTAGAACTTTCGGGTTTTATTGTAAATTGGCAACAAATTGATGTGTATGAAGAAGGCAGTTTATTTATTTTTGGTACTTTTTTTAATGGTCCAATTGGGATATGGACAGCGAAGATACCAACAGCACACGGGTTGGATATTTGGTCCTTCCATTGGGTATCAGTATCAAAGTGGCAGTTTTCTGAAAGCTTCTGCCTGGGGGCTTTTCGCAGCAAACCAAAGCCAATATGTAAAGATTGATGCCGGAGCTAATTTTACCTGGATGATGGATAAAACTACAGTGATCCCGGAATTAGGAGTTACTTATTATTTGAATAATGTTGCGGTATGGCCGTTTATAAAAGGGGAGATTACACCCCATACCGCTACGGCGAAGGCAGGAATCGGACTTTTTAATTTACTGGAGTTCTCCGCTGGTTATGGCTTTGATATCAACACAAAAAAGGATTTTAAGCCTATTGATGGCTTTACTTTTGGGGTAGGCGTGAATATCCCTTTAAATTTCCATCTCTATTAATCGATCCAGCTTTTAAAATCATTTACCCGCTCCCGACTTACAATTCCGTCATCGGTCTGAAACTTATGGAAGTAGATCTTCAACCGGGAATTATTATGAACAGCAATGTTCTTGATAGCATGGATATGAATGATCTGCCCTCGGTTAATTCTAAAAAATAATTTAGGATCCAAAACTTCTTCCACCCTGTCTAAGGGTTGATCCAACAAAAAATTATCTCCTTCCTTGGTAAACAGATAGGTGCCCTTGTTTTCAGCATATATACATTCGATGTCTTCCACAGGAACCAAGCGGATCTGTTGGCCGATCTTTACATTGAACCTGGTCTTGAACTGATCTTTCACAAGTAGTTGTTTGAGATCATGCAACATGTACTTATCAGCCCTGTTTTGGTTTTTCAGATATTTATCCACGGCAAAGGCCAATTCTTCTTCTACAATCGGCTTTAAGAGGTAATCAATGCTATTCAACTTGAAGGCTTTTAAAGCGTATTCATTGTAAGCCGTCGTAAAGATGATCTTGGAATCTACAGGGTGATTTTCCAGTATTTCAAATGAAAGACCATCAGAAAGCTGTATATCCATAAAAATAAGATCCGGTTCGGAATGGTTAGCAAACCATATTTTCCCTTGATGAACGGAATGGACCATATCGATATGCGAAAACCCCATGGTCTCTAACTTGCGTATCAGCGATCTTGCTGCGGGTTTTTCATCTTCGATGACCAATACTTGAATTTCGTTCAGGTTCATACAATAGGGATTTTGACTTTAAAATAGGTATCGGACTTCTCTATAATAACTTCCTCTTTACTTAACAGTGCATATCTGTCAACAATATTAGCCAAGCCTATCTTTGTGGATGGATTCGGTGAATTCTTCTCCTGAAGGTTATTCGATACCACTAATTTTGATCCTTCTTGATAGATGCTGATCGTCAATGGGTTCTCCTCAGAAATGCGGTTGTGCTGAATGCAGTTTTCTAATAGCAATTGCAGGCTCAAAGGAACGATTTCCTTGCTTTCGGCTTCTATAATTCCTTCTTGATAATTTATTCCATCTTCAAAACGTAGTTTTAAAAGAGAAATATAGCTGCGGGCAAAGGATAGTTCTTCTTGGATGCTTGTTAATTCTTTATCTTTTTGGGTGAGGATATAGCGGTAGATGCTTGATAGTGATTTGGTATAGGTTATGGCATTCTGTTTATCTTCTTCGATCAACCCGATCAATACATTCAAGCTATTGAACAAAAAATGCGGATCTATTTGGTTTTTTAGTGTTTCTAACTGTGCTGTTGCTTCCCCAGCAATGCTTTTCTGCTTTTTGATCTGTTTATTTTTATAGCTGGAGTAAAAGAACAAGCCATAAAATATAGAACCAATGATGATAAAGGTAAAGGTCGGAAAAAGGGCGAAATCCCATCTAAGTTCGGAAACATAGGCTTTTATCCCATCCAAACTCCTATCGGTGAATAAGAGAATGTTCATGCCTAAAATCACTATTGGAACGATTATAAAAGACAAGAGCAAGTAATAGAAATACCTTTTCCAGGCCAAATCTTCCGCTGGCATTGCCTTGTGCAGGGAATAGGAAAGATAACTGCCTACTATTCCTAGACCAATCCCTCGAAGCAGTCCGGTTTGGGCACCCTTAGATTGGAAGAAAGCAATCTCCAATGTTCCATCATTGACCAAGTAAAACCCTGCAATAACCAACATCAGGACTATCGTGATCACTATGGAATATAAGACGGTCAGGAAAAAGTACTTCATAATTAATTTTTACAGGAAGCCAAAAGTGCCGCAGCGCGTTCCTTTCCCCAGGAAGGATAGAATTTTGTGGCGTTTTTTTCCTTATCGAATAAAGATACCGCTTTTTCCAATTGCTTACATTCCTCTTTCGTATCTCCGCCCATGTATTTTTTGGATTGCATGGAAAAGTCAGCCATTCCTGAAAGCGCTCTTGGGTTGTTGGGCTCTAAAGCTAAAGCTTTCTGATATTGTTCCATGATCTGCGGGCTCAAGGTCATTGCCGTTGCCATTGGGTCGATGGTCAGTTCGGAAGTTAATGCCAAGGCATTCAAGACATACCATTCGGCATTCAGGCTTTTTTCGTCTTTGGGGATCAGGGCTTTCGCCGCATCAATGGCTTTCAGTTTCTCCTCATTATTGGTCATCATAAAAGAATTCGTAATCCCCACCATGGCTTGGTAATATTTGGGGATCCAGTTATCCTTCTCAACCTGCGCAACTCGTTCAAAGGTCGCCATCGCTTCTTGGGATTTGCCCGCTTTCCAGCTTGCCAAACCTTCGGTCATCGCTTTTTCGTAAGGGGTCTGTGCCAAACCGGAAAGGCTCCATATTGTTAATAAACAAATCATTAATGTTTTCATGTCTTTTTGTTTTAGTGTTATTTACGATTAAAGTTCTATGATGCTGTCCTATATGTCAAGTCAAATCTGATGGATTGTTGATTTTTAGGGATGAACCGTTAAAGGTTCTCCAATTGATTGTCTTTTTTGTTTTTACTGATGGTCCAGAAGAATCCCACAAACACAAAATGTTTTGCGGTAGGAACAACGGCCTTTCGCGCAAACTGACCATTGGCATCTGCATGGCTACGGTATTGATAACCGTAGATAGGTTCATTTCCAAGCACATTGGTCATGGAGAAGAAGAGGATTTTCTGTTGGGTCAACAGATAGGACCAACTAACGGATAGATCATTCTGCCCTTTGGTCATGGGCATTAGATCCGGTTCATTAGGGTTAAAATAGGTACGGCCAGAAGAGTAGGAATTGGTAATACTGGCCTGAGATCGAATGGAACTTATCCAATATTTGGCCACCAAAGAGAGTTGATGCTTGGCCACATAGGTAGGCTGTACCGCATGAGTAAAATTACGTTCCAATTTCTGCGCATCCGTTAGGGAATAAGACACCCAATATTGAAGAAAGGGAATACTCTTACTGTCCCTCCAGAATATATCAATACCCTTTACCCTCCCAAATCCCTTGTTTTTAAAACGACTCTGGTATTGTGGAATCTGGGTGTCATAAGTGATCAATTGGTCATAATCTTTGGAGTAGGCTTCCAACCGAAGTAATTGCCCCTTTCCGATATAGCTGTAATTGAGCACATAATGTGATGCGGAAGTCCAGGGGAGATCATTTTTGAACTTGGCAATCGCAGATGTCGCCCCCTGGTGATACCTGCCATAAGCAAAAGACGCCTGATGGTTGCGGTTGATCGCGTAGCCTATCGATGCTCTTGGCTCCAGAAATTGTTGCTCCGAAAAGGTCTGTATATAACGCAGCCCAACCCCCACTTGCAAGCCAGCAAAAAGGCGGTACTGCCCTTCTGAAAATGCAGCCAACTGCTTTCTTTCGTAGCCATAACTATACCTGGGTAGGCTTGGTTCTTGGAGGTTCTCCGCCAGTTTCTCATAAAGGAATTCCGTCCCGAACATCCATTGCCATTTGTTCCCCATGGATTTGCGGATTAGGGTTTTAACATGACTTCCCCATTGCTCCGTAGGTATTCCAAAACTGGAAAACTGAAGATCCTGGTTAAAATATCCAAGTCCCAAGCCCGATTCCCAAGTCCAATTGTTGGGTAGGTATTGTTGGAAACTGCTATTGAGATAGGCGTTGTGCGATCGGATAGCGGTTTTTATCCGCTCATCATATTCGATACTGTAGTCCTCGAATTGAAAATCTTCGAAGGCATAATTGCCATACAGGTTAAAAAAAGACTGTTTTCCTTTCTTCCTCCAAATGGCTTCTCCGGATGCTTGTTGATAGGGCATGATCCAGGTGATATCTTGCGGAATCAAGGACATATACGGCTTCAGGTTGGTATAACTCCCATTGAAGCTTAGGGAGTTGTCCTTCCAACTTTGCGTATTGCTTAGGCCCAGGCCAACGGTGGAAAAAGAGAGTTCTGTTTTAGGTTCTGCCAACTCCAAGGCGGTACTCAGGTTTAAGATCCCGGAAAGTGCATTCCCGAACTCTGCCCCATAGCCGCCGGTCGAAAAGTTGGTGCCCTTAAAAAGAAATGGTGAAAACCTTCCCCGAACAGGAACACCATTGGCCGAGGAAGTATAGGGTTGGAAGACTTGAATACCATTAACAAATGTTTGGGTTTCGGTGGGATCACCGCCTCTGACCATCAAACGACCATCCTCACCGGCAATCTGTGCTCCCGGAAGTTTCTGTAGCGCAGCGACAATATTCCCCATGCTTCCTGCGGTCGTCACAATATCCAGAGGCGATAAAACCGCATTGTATTTATTCCCCACCATGATCTGTCCGGCACGGATCTCGATGGCTTCAATTTCTTCAATAGGATAGAGGGTAACCTGAAGATCCAAGCTATCCTTTAACGTTATTTCCATCTCCAATTGGTTATATCCCGCTTTGCTAAAGATGATCTTCTGGTTACCAAGCGCAGAACTCCTAAACTGGAAATTTCCTAAACTATCACTGATGGTCCCATCATAGGTTCCAGCAATAAATACATTGACATGCTGAACGGGGACTTTTTTGGGATTCTTGATCGTGCCTTGAACCTTAACTTCCTGAGCCATCAACAGGATCGGCAATAAACAAAAGAGAAAGAATAATAATCGCATATTTGGTTTTTTTAGGAAAGTTAATACCCTGTTATAGTGGTGCAAAATCTTTAGGGATGAACTGTTTGGATGTATGGATGAACTGATGGATTTCCAGTTTGAAAGGATTTTGTATTTTTGGATATCATATTTCAATAAACATGACCTCTTTCCGAAAGCTGAACCAGCCCACAGGCCGAATTATTCACCAAGATGATGCCTCTTATCTGTTTTTTGGCGGTACGGCCTATTTAGGGCTGCTCCAAAACCCCGATTATATCGAATTATATAAGGATGGTATCGACAAGTACGGATTGAACAATGGCACCTCAAGAACGAATAATGTACAATTGGGGATCTATGAAGAAGTAGAGCAGGACTTGGCACAACGATTCGGATTTGAGGATGCTGCGGTACTTTCCAGTGGTTATTTAGCCGCGCAGATTGCCGTAAAGGTTTTAAGCAAAGGCAGAAAAGTATATTATGCCCCCGACTGCCATCCCTCGCTGTGGTTGGGTGATGATCCAGGGGTAGCGGTAGGATTCGAGGATTGGTTGACCAACAGCATCGAGGAAATCAATGCCTCACATGAAGAGGAATTCGTCATGATTTCCAACAGCATGGATAACCTCACACCGAGATTAAACGACTTTTCTGCATTAAATCAACTTTCTAATAATAAGTTTGCTACCTTGATATTGGATGATTCCCATGGCATCGGGGTACTTCGGAAAAACCAGGTTTCCACTCCAGTAGAAACCTATAAAGCAGAAAACCTGAACATTGTTGTTCTGGCCTCCTTGGCGAAGGGAATGGGGACGGATGCGGGGGTGGTACTGGGCAATTCCGAGACCATTAAAGCGATTAAAAAGCATCCCATTTTCTTGGGGTCATCACCTTCCGCTCCAGCGGCATTGTATGCCCTGAAAAACGGGAAAGCCATTTATAACCACGCCTTCGACCAGATGCAGGGCAATGTTTCCCAATTGGAAAACTTGGTCAAAGGACTGAAATTAAGCCACATTCCCCATTTTCCTGTGTTCTCCACTCAAGCACCGTCGCTCTACAAACACCTTATTAATCACAAGATTGTTATATCAAGTTTTCCCTATCCGTTGGCGGATAGTCCCCTTTTAAATCGTATTATTGTGTCCGCCCTACATAGACCAGCAGATATAGAGTGGTTAGGGGAGGTTTTATCCAGAGAAAATATTTTAAAACTTTGATTGTCAATAAAATAATTGTAGCTTTGCAAGCCTTTTGGAATGTAATATTGGGGATTCATCTACTAATTCGTTGAATGATAACGATTTGGTTATTAAAAAAACGCAAAAATATTTTCATTACTCAATATAAAAAGATACTTTTGCAACCCCAAAAGGCCTATGAGGTACAGGGTTTAGATTAATTAGAGTAAAATAGATATGACTAAAGCAGAAATTATTGCAGAGATCTCTAACAAGACTGGGTTAGAGAAGGTTGATGTACAAGAGACCGTTGAAGCATTCTTCAAAGTAGTTAAAAGCGCCATGGTTGGTGGTGAAAATGTTTACGTAAGAGGCTTCGGTAGCTTTGTGGTAAAAAAGAGAGCAGAAAAAACAGCTCGTAACATCTCAAAAAATACAGCTATCATTATTCCTGAGCACTACGTGCCTAGCTTTAAACCTGCAAAAGTTTTTGTAGAAAAAGTGAAAAACGGAAATAAAAAATAATCATTTAACATGAAGAACACCAGACAAATACAGATCGTCGTAGCTTTAGTAGTAGTCATTATCATGGGCTTTCTATTGGTACGTCCTGTAAAAGGTTTGGTGACAAAAGAAGAAACAGCTGCAGCAGCTACTGAACAAGGCGCCGCTGCAGATGACTTTACCCTATCTAGCGTTTCGGAAGCCTCCAAACGCGGATTAAACCCAGCAATTGTTTCTGAAATTACTGACCTGGAGAAGAAAGCTGATAAAGCTTCTGGGGAAGAGAAAATTGCGATCTATCAGCAATTGGCCGATAAATGGAATGATGTGGAAAAAGCTGTCCCTCAAGGATTCATCTATGAGGACATGGCTACTATTTCACCTAAATTCGACTATTGGTTGAAAGCAGGTAATGCTTACCGTAAAGGATATACGAATTTGCAGGATAGTGCTTTGGTTGTTGCGTTGAACAAACGTGCCATCACTGCCTTCCAAAAAGCAGTTGACCTGGACGGTAAAAATTTGGAAGCTAAAACAGGTCTTGGTGCTGCCATGGTCACAGGAACTAACAATCCTATGGCTGGTATCGCCCTTTTAAGAGAAGTGGTTGAAGCTGATCCAAAGAACATCGAGGCAAACAAAACTTTAGGTTTGTTTTCATTACAATCACGTCAGTTCGATCGTGCTATCGATCGTTTCAAAACAGTGGTTGAATTAAAACCTGATGCAGAGTCGTATTTTTACCTTGCAACAGGATATCAAAATATAGGGATGAAGAATGAAGCTATCGCTGCTTTTGAAAAAAGCAAGTCGCTAGCGGCTGACCCTTCTCTCTCGCAGTTCATCGATCGAGAGATCGAAAAACTCAAGAAGTAATTAACACATTCGTTTAAACATTTTAAAAAATTAAGCTATGCCAAGCGGAAAGAAAAGAAAAAGACACAAAATGGCTACTCACAAACGTAAAAAACGTTTAAGAAAAAATAGACACAAAAAGAAATAAGCATTTTTAGGGCTTAGGCCCTGTAAAATCATGTGTACAATCTATGATGAAAACACTCATCATAGATTGTTTTTTTCATAAATGGTTTTTAGGTTTAACCGGACAAAAACGTTGTAGAGCGAGTCTACAACCGTCCTTAATGAAGTAGCTGTTGGTAAAGGAATTAATTATCGATTCAGTCCCCGATAAGGGGGTGACTATTGCTTTACTACAGGACAAGCAACTTGTTGAGTTAAATCGAGAACAGGTCGGCAATAATTATGCGGTAGGAGATATTTACTTAGGGAGAGTAAAGAAAATCATGCCCGGATTGAATGCCGCTTTCGTAGATGTAGGTTACGAAAAGGATGCTTTTTTGCATTACCTCGATTTGGGACCTCAGGTTCAATCCTTGATCAAACTGACAAGGGTAGTAAAGAATGGCAGTTACCAAGAAAAACTGCTCAATAGTTTAAAGCTTGAAAAGGACATTGACAAATCAGGAAAAATTTCGGATATCTTAAGCCGGAACATGCTGTTGCCCGTACAGATTGCCAAAGAGCCAATCTCTACCAAAGGGCCAAGGCTGAGTTCTGACTTATCCATTGCTGGAAGGTTTGTTGTATTAGTACCTTTCTCAAGCTCAGTATCTATTTCCAAGAAAATCAAAGGAAGCACTGAACGTAATCGCCTAAAAAAGATTGTCGAAAGTATTAAACCGGCAAACTTTGGTGTAATAATCCGTACGGTGTCGGAAGGAAAGGGAGTTGATGAACTCCAAAAAGACCTTCTCGATCTGATCTCTAAATGGGAATTGTTTACCAAACGCCTTAAAACAGCCGAACCTCCACAAAAAGTGCTTGGAGAAATGGATCGCGCATCCACTATTTTACGCGATATCTTAACAGATGAATTCACCCATATTTATGTGAATGACCAGGACATCTATGAAGAGGTTAAATCCTATATTCAAGAGATCTCTCCAGACCTGGAAAAAATTGTAAAGCTCTATAAACATAAGGAGCCAATTTTTGACCATTACGGTGTTGAGAAGCAAATCAAGGCGTCCTTTGGCAAAACCGTCAACCTGCAAGGAGGTGCTTACCTGGTGGTAGAACACACAGAAGCCCTACACGTAATTGACGTGAACAGCGGAAACCGCATTGCTAATAAGGAAAATCAAGAAGATAACGCCCTCCTGGTGAACAAGGAAGCGGCTAAAGAAATTGCCCGTCAGCTTCGGTTGCGGGATATGGGTGGAATTGTAGTCATCGATTTTATCGATATGCACAAGCCCAACAACCGGAAGGAACTGTATGGTTTCTTAAAAGAGTGCATGGCAACTGACCGCGCTCGACACACCATTCTCCCTCCTAGTAAATTTGGTTTAGTACAGATTACTAGGCAACGTGTCCGTCCTGAAATGAGCATTGTGACCAATGAAAAGTGTCCGGCTTGTGACGGAACAGGTGAAATTAGATCTAGCATCGTGTTGCTGGATGACATTGAAAACAATTTGAGCTTTATTTTGCAGGAGCAAAATGAAAAGGGCGTAACACTTTGTGTGCATCCTTACATTGCCGCCTACATTAAATCGGGTTTAATATCCCGCAGAATGAAGTGGTTTTTCAAATATGGTCGATGGATTAACGTGAAGGAAATGAGTTCGTATCATCTAACTGAATTCCACTTCTTTAATTCCAAAGACGAAGAAATAAAATTATAAAGGAAAAGCTGCATTGGAAAATGCAGCTTTTTTTGTGTTTTTCCGTCATTGCGAGGAACGAAGCAATCTTTCTTTCCATGTCATCCTGATTCTTCCCATGTCATCCTGAGCGTAGTCGAAGGATCTCTACGGGAGGTTATATACGAACAGATGCTTCGACGATGCTCAGCATGACATGCGGGAAGATTGCTTCGTCGTGCCTCCTCGCAATGACGCAGGCGTGATAATACCTCGTCGCAATGAAATGACATTTCAATCAAAATGCTATCCAATTGATTTCCACCCCATCCTTTTCCATCTTTCGAAAAAAAGTCATCTGCCGTTTCGCAAAACGATGGATCTCCGTTTTAAGCTTTTCCACAAATTGTCCATAATCCAGTTCTCCATTCAAATACCTCCCTGCATACTTATATTCCAAGCCAAACCAGTCCAACTTCTCCAAGCCAATCCCTTCCTCCATCAACTTTTCCACTTCAGGAATCAATCCCTCCCTTAACCTACTGTCCAACCTCTTATCAATTCTACTCCTTCGCAGCTCCAAAGAAGGGTTTAGTCCAAAAGCGATATACTCCTTCACCAAAGGCTCCTTAGCTTCCGGAACATCATTTTCCTTCAAATAATTCAAAATCTCCAAGGCCCGGATCAATCGTTTCTTACTATCCCAATCAATCTGGAAATCTTCGGGAATCTCCATATCCTTTATCTTCTCAATCAGTTCCGACTTCGATAAACCCTCCATCTCCAACTGAAAATCCACATCCTTCGGTACAGCACTATAAACCTGCTCCTTCAACAAAGAAAGTATATAAGACCCTGTTCCACCACATAATATCGGTCTCTTACCCCTAGATAAAATATCCCGATATGCCCTTTCAAAATCCTTTTTGAACTGTTTCACCTCATATTCTCCCGAAGGCGGGATAATATCGATCAAATGATAAGGTACCTCCTCATATTCCTTCAGATCTTTTCCGGTTCCGATATCCAAAGACCTGTAAACCTGCCTGGAATCGGCAGAGATAATCTCGCCATCAATCTTCCTCGCCAATTTAACCGCCAGCTTCGTTTTCCCCGATGCCGTAGGACCCAATAGGATAACAAGAAAATCAGGCGAAAGAAAATCCTTCGCCTGATCTATTTTTTGCAATATGTAATCTATTGGTTCTAAATCACAAATTTTGTCCATTTTTCATTGCTTTCGTTGCTCTTCACAACGGTTTCGATAAAGGCCATTCCACGAACACCATCATAAACATTTGGAAAATCCAATGCCTCTGCCGATGGTTCTGTTCCTTCCTTCTTCGCCGAAACCGTCAAGGCAAAATTCCTATAGATATTCGCAAAGGATTCCAACAATCCTTCGGGATGACCCGCTGGTATACGCGTATTGTGAGTTGCAAAAGAACTTAAGGTAAAAGGAGCCGCATAAGCATTTCCAGTACGGTAGATCTGTCTCGGCTGATCCAACATCTTAATGATCAAATTGTTCGGATCTTCGTTCGCCCATTCCAAACCGCCTTTTTCACCATAGATGCGGATCCTAACGGCGTTTTCCTCGCCCGCAGAAATCTGGGATGCCATCAATACACCTTTTGCTCCCTGCTCAAAATGCAACAATACCGATCCATCATCATCCAATAAACGTCCTTCCACAAAAGTGGTCAGATCCGCACATAACTCCGTAATTTTCAATCCCGACACGTATTCTGCCAAATGCGCAGCATGCGTACCGATATCTCCCATCACCAAGGATTTTCCGGAACGTTTTGGATCAGCACGCCAAGCAGCGCCCGCATTTCCTTCACGCTCGCTCAAGCGGCTTAACCAACCTTGAGGATACTCCACCACGATTTTCCGGATCTTGCCAAAATGACCTTCCTTCACCATCGCTTTCGCCTGTTTCACCATCGGGTAACCCGAATAGGTATGGGTCAGGCAAAGCGTTTTACCTGTACGCTCTACAATTTCCTTTAATTCTTGCGCCTCTTCCAAAGATACTGTCATCGGTTTTTCAACCACCACATCGAATCCATTTTCCAATGCCAACTTAGCCGGACCAAAATGCAGAAAGTTTGGTGTAACGATGGTCACAAAATCCATGCGTTCCCCTTCGGGAAGCTTGGCCTCTTCCGCGATCATCTGCTCATAAGTTTCATAAACGCGTTCTTCAGGCACAAAAAGATCCTGACCCGATTTTAGGGAAACTTCACGGTTTACACTGAAGGTTCCACAAACTAATTCTATTTTTCCATCCATAAAGGCAGCAATTCGGTGTACGGCGCCAATAAACGCGTCGTTTCCTCCACCGACCATGCCCATGCGTAGTTTACGTTTCATAAGGTGTGAATTTCGATTGATTAAGCGTTAAATATAAGAAATTAAACAAGCTTTTAAACAGTATAGACCAATTTAATGCTTCCAGAATTGGAAAATAGGTAGCCGTCTGGATAGACCAACTTGATTTGCTCCAGCTCAGCAAAATCATGAAAAGGAACCTGTCTACTACCACTTACCCAAAATTGTTGAGCAGGTTTTTCGGCTATTTTCCGAAATCCAATAACGGCCAAAGAGGAGTCTTGGCTCCAATCTTTATCGCTATAAGTCATGATATCGCCCGGCTTAAAATCAGCTATAAATACCTTCAACAGTTTGGAAATGCCTCCTAAGACTAAAAAATCTGCTTTATGGCAGAAACGGAGCAGTTCAAAGGACCGATAATCCGAAGGTTTGTCCAGCATTTTTCTTCCTCCGCTGAACACGGCCAATGAAACCAGTTCACCCTGATGGAAAAGTCCATACCGGTACTTGCCGGGTAAAGGGATTTGGAGATGATGATCTTCCTGGAACTCTAGGGCAACCTTTTTGTCCACCCGTGCAAGGACCGTATCCCGGGCATAGATTTTTTTGGCCATGCCGGCCATTACCTTCAACCTATTGATCACCTTTTCCTGTTGGGCAACAAATTGATGAACGTTCAGATAGACCGTTTTTTTAGCTTGATCGAGCACAGGATCCTTGATATGCCCCTCATCCATGAGAATTTTAAAGCCAAGATCTGGCGCATCAAATACCACCGTCTTATCGACAGACTCCATTTCCAATGCAACCTCCAACTTGGAAGAAAGGGTCTGAAGGATAGCCTGGTAATCGATCTGCTGCATGCCGCAAAATTAGCTTAATTCAATAGAATATCCGCTAATGCCAAATAATTAATAACTTTGTGCTGAAAATTGAAATAAATGAAATTACCTATAGTAGCCTATGGCGATCCAGTTTTGCGTCAGAAGGCCGAAGAGATTGAAGAGGATTACCCTGCATTGAAGGAACTGATCGATAACATGTTCGAAACCATGTATGCCGCCAATGGGGTAGGCCTTGCCGCTCCACAGATCGGTCTGCCGATTCGTGTATTTGTTATTGATGCCAGTCCTTTTGGCGAAGATGATGAGGATGGACCTGGAGATCCTTCTGCAAAGGATTTCAAACGGGTATTCATCAATCCCATCCTCGTGGAGGAATCTGGAGAGAAATGGGCATTTTCAGAAGGCTGCCTAAGTATCCCGCAGATCAATGAGGAAGTGTTGCGGAAGAAGAATGTGGTGATCAATTACCTGGATGAAAATTTTGAAGAGCAGGAGGAAGAATTGACAGGGCTAGCGGCTCGTGTGGTGCAGCATGAATACGACCATATCGAAGGAAAGCTTTTTATTGATAAGATCGGACCGCTAAAAAAGGCTATGTTGAAAAGTAAACTGGATAATATCGCAAAAGGATTGGTTCGAGTAGCTTACAAGATGTCCTTCCCACAGATGAAAAAGAAACGGTAAGAATACCTAAAGATAAAAAGAGCTGGTCGTTGACCGGCTTTTTTTATGATTTGTTTTCCATCATGGGTACACTCGGCAGGGAAAGGTTATATTTAACCGATACAAACCGGATGGTAAAGACAACAGATGCAGAAATAAAGGCGACGATTCCATCGGATAGGGGAGTGAGGGAGAGCAGCACATAGATGATGGCACCTGCCAGACAGGCCGAAGCATAGATCTCCTTTCTTAATATCAGAGGCGTCACATTCATCAGCACATCCCGGATCACCCCGCCCATGCAGGCAGAGAACATCCCCAACATGACCGCCGATATGGCACTACTTTCATAGGCGATGGATTTCTCGACACCTACCACGGTAAAGAACCCGATCCCGATGGCATCAAATAGAAACAGGGTTCTCGCAAAATTGTCCAATTGTTTGTTCAGGATGATGGAAAGGATCACGCCGATAAAAATAGCGATCAGGTAATTGCCATCCTCCACCCATACTGGCCGGATGTTCAGGAAAACATCACGCAGCGATCCGCCACCAATGGCTGTCACAAAACCCATAAAGGTCGCACCAAAAACATCAATACCATTTCTGTTTGCCGCCATTGCTCCGGATATCGCAAACACCATGGTACCTAAAAGATCGATGTAATAAATAAAACTCATTGATTCTGCCAGTATCGTCCTACAATAATAAGAAATATTAAAATAAAAAAGTGGACTCCGCAGAACCCACTTTAACTAAACAACAAAACAAATGATTTTTAACTAAATAGCTTTTGATTTTCTGTCCTTTTTTAATCGGTTCAGATCCTCTTCATATTTTTTCTGGAGCTCTTTATACTCTTCGGAGTTATATAGCTCCTCCTTTTCTTTCACTTTTTGCTTCCATTCTTCACTCTGGAAGTATTTCTCGATCTCTTTTCCTCCCTGTTCAATCTTCTGCATCTTGTTTTTCCACTCCGGCGACTCAAAGTATTTCTCGATGTTCTTTGTTTCTGCTTCGATGGACTTCATCTGATCTTTCCAATCATCAGATTCAAAATAAGAAGCGACCTGCTTTGAATGATCCTCTATGCTCTTGATCTGATCTTTCCATTCCTTACTATTAAAGAATTTGTTGATCTCGTTGGATGACATATCGGCCCATTTTTTATCTTTCATTACTTCCTTGATCTTTTCATTAGAGACATTGATGGAAGCCATCTTGTTTTTCCAATCGTCGGATTTGAAATACTCGTTCACCTTAGCGGTCTGTTCCGTGATGGTCTGCATATGTTTTTTCCATTCTGGCGAATTGGTCATTTTTGCGATATCCTTCGAATTAAGCTCCATCTCTTTGATCGTCTTGCGAACATGTGCTGGTAATTCGGTGGTATCTACGATTTCACGGTTGTTGTATGTGATTTTATTTACTGTATTTACAGGTTTGATCGTGTCTAAGCATACTTCAGCGGACATGGGTTTCAATGCTGCATGTGGTGCTGGTACGATAGGATCGATCAGTTCGATTTCTTCTGCAACGCTCTGTTGCGCGGGTATCAACATCGCTAAGCTGATCATGGCAACTGAACTTGCCAAAACCGCTAGGAGTTGTTGTTTTACATTTCTATGGTTGGTTTCCATGTTGGTAATTCTTTTGATTCTTTGAAATAGGTGGTTTTTATTTCCGGTTGCCGCCATACTCAGGGCAGGCGTGTTCTTCATTCTTAATTCTTCCAATTCTACCAATGCCTTGGCATAATGGATTGGCGTGCTGATTTGCTTCAACACCATATCGTCGCAGGCGTTTTCCCTTTCCTTCTCGATCATTTTGGATAATGCCCAAACAAATGGATTGAAGAATAGGATGGTCTCCATCACTACTTTCAACAAGTTGAAGAGGTAGTCCTGTCTTTTGATGTGTGCCAATTCATGCAGGATGATCGCTTCCACCTGTGTCGTGTTGAGGTTGTTTACAAAGGCAACCGGGAAAAGAACGAAGGGCTTAAGAAATCCGACGGTCAATGGCACGGAAATATGCTTGGAAAGAAATATCGATACGCGTTTGCTGATCTGCAGACTTTCCTTTGATTTGTTGAACAACAGGTTCCATTCCTTTGGAATGCTATCCAAGCCTGTATATTTTAATTGACGTAATTTTAGGTAGCTGTTGCAGAGGATCAATACTTGGATGATAAAACCGATGAGATAAGCGGCTACCAGGTAGGGGAACATACGTTCCAAGCTGAAAGGGCTTCCTTCCTGGACGTTGATCGCGGGGATCATCTCTGGCGGAGTCGCTAGGTAGAGGTTCTCCATGGCTTTGTATTTACTATAGTAATATAGAAAGCTGATCATAAAACCTAAGAATATGCTGACCTGCAATAGGAAGGCGGTATTGTATCGTGCTGCTGCGCTTTGTTTTGGATTGATGAGCTTAATCATATTGATAATGATATAGCAGATCGCTCCTAACCAGATGGAATGTAGGATGCTCCATCCCAAGGCTTGTATCATGTTATATGTGGTAGTTTCCATGGCTATTTGTTTAATCGAATGGTGTAAACCTATTTATTTTCCAAGTTTTTGAGGAATGCCTTGATTTCGTCCAGTTCTTTTTGGCTCGTTCTTTCATTGCCTAATGCCTGCATCACTAATCGGGCGGTTGAGCCGTTATAAACCGAATCTATCATTTTATCCAGGAATTGTTCTTGGGTAGACTCTTTTTCTATTTCTGCTTTATATAGGTGTGTTTTGGAGCTGGTATCCCTGCTCACCATACCTTTATCATGCATGATCTGCATGAGTTTTAATATGGTGGTATAGCCCACATCCTTTTTGTTCAGGGTTTCAAAAACCTCGCGAACGCTGCTTTCGCCCTTATTCCAAAGGACCTGAAGGATTTCCATTTCGCTGTCTGTAGGTTTCATGTTTTTTAGATTTATCTACGAATTATTTCGTACTCAAATCTACGAAGGATTTCGTAAGTACAAAATATTTTTTTGAATTCTTTTTCAATATTAGTGTAAAATATTGATAATCAGTAGTTAAAATTTGTAAAATTTATCGTCATTGGGAGAATGTAAAGTCACGTCATTGAGAGGAGGCACGAGGAAGCAATCTTTGGCCATGCGGGAAGATTGCTTCGTTCCTCGCAATGACGCTGAGGCCGCCCCATGTTGCCTTCGCTGCAAAACCATGGTGAAAGCAATGCTAAAGTATGCTTTTCCTATGGTCAACATCCATTTCCGTGCTTTTTCCCTGCTTCCATCCTGCTTCAGATACGCACCAAGTGGGTTCCGGAGCAAAATATGTTCCCCTATCAGCAGGCCAACATACATAAATGGGATAAAATCCCTCCGGTACAGACCTATCCTGCACCCCAGGATATAAATTTATCCACCATTGCCACAGCGCTTTACACGGTAACCGTAAAAAATGTTCCCCGGGGGTCTTGGAAATATGGATGGGAAGTCCCTATCTTTGCACCACTCCGCAAGGGAGGGACGGCCGGATGGCCACTGAAATAAGGGTAGCT